>DAIOGR010000290.1:0-3427 GCA_036745155.1 Gaiella sp. | reverse complement strand
ATCGGCCCGTGGTCGCACGAGGAGGAGATCGAGACGTTCACCGGCGACATCGACCTCACACCCGCCCACACGGTGATCCGCGAGCACGAGCTCGCGTTCTTCGACCGCTACCTCAAGGACGTCGCGAACGGCTGGGACGAGCGGCCGGCGGCGGAGCTCTACGTGCTCGGAGCGAACGAGTGGCGCGGAGAGTCGACGTGGCCGCTGGCCGACACCGGCTTCACGCCCTTCTACCTGCGTCAAGGCGGAGGCCTGTCGGTCGACGAGCCGCGCCCGGACGAGCCCGCCGACCACTACGACTACGACCCGGCGGATCCGGTGCCGACGGTCGGCGGCGTCAACTCGGTGCTGACGATGACCCAGGGTGCGGAGACGCCGATCCGTCCCGGGCCGCTCGACCAGCGCGTGCTCGAGCGGCGAGACGACGTCCTCGTCTACACCTCCGCGCCGCTCGACGCGAACCTCGAGGTGATCGGGCCTGTCGAGCTGGTGCTCTACGCCGCCTCGTCGGCGAAGGACACCGACTTCCTCGTACGGCTCTGCGACGTGTACCCGGACGGCGCGTCGATCCTGCTCACCGAAGGCGTCATCCGCGCGCGCTACCGTGGCAGCATCGAAGGCGAGTCGGTCGAACTGCTCGAGCCCGGCGAGGTCGCCGAGTATCGCATCCGCTGCTATCCGGCAGCCAACGTGTTCCGGCCCGGGCACCGCGTGCGAGTCGACGTCACGAGCTCGAGCTTCCCCCGGTTCTCGCGGAACCTGAACACGGGCGAAGACGTCGGCACGGGCACCCGGATGGAGGTCGCTCGCCAGAGCATCCTCCACACGACCCGCTACCCCTCGCACGTGATCTTGCCCGTCATTCCGTCGTGAGCGACGCCGGCGGCTTCCCGACCTTCGAGGCCGAGAGGCGTCTGCAGGCTCTGCGCGCGGCAGGTGTGGAGCCCGTCGCCCTGGTCGGGACGCCGTCCCCCGGGCTGCCCTCACACGTCGTCGAGGCGGTGGCGGGCGTCCTCGGCCGCCCCATGACGGCACCGCCCCCGCGCGGACTGATGGCGCTTCGCGAGGCGTACGCCCCCGAGCTCGAGCGGACGACCGGCCGCAGCGTCGACCCCCAGCGCGAGCTGCTCGTCACGAACGGCGCCATGCACGCGCTCGGCATCTGCATGCGCTCGCTCGTCGGCGCCGGCGACGAGGTGATCGTGCCGGCCCCCTCCTTCTTCTTCGAAGCGCCGATCCGCTCGGCGGGCGCGGAGCCCGTCTACGTGATCGGCGCCGAACGCGACGGCTGGCGCTGGCATGCCGAAGCGGTGGAGCGCGCCGTCGGCCCGAGGACGAGAGCGCTGCTGCTGTGCAACCCCGGCAACCCGACGGGCAACGTCCCGACCCGGGAGGAGGTGGCCGCCGTCGTCGCGGTCGCCTCGCGCCACGGCCTCCTCGTCGTCACCGACGAGGCGTACGAGGCGGCTCTCTGGGGCGATGCCGTGCTTGCCTCGGCGTTCGGTCTCGCCGAGGACGTCGTGGTGATTCGCAGCCTCGGCAAGAGCCTCTCGCTGCCGCAGCTGCGCCTTGGAATCGTTTCCGGGACGGCCGGGCGGATCGATGCCTGCGCTCGCACGCTCGAGTGGGACTGCCTTCGCGTCGGCCTGGCGGCCCAGGAGGCGGCGCGCGCCGTGCTCGGCGGGCCGCGGGACTGGCTCGAGGCGCTGCACCGCGACCTGGTCGCCGACCGCGCCGCCGCCCTCGCGGCCGTCGCCGCAACACCGGGGCTGTCCGCCATGCCTCCGGCCGCGGCGCCCTTCCTCTTCGTCCGCTCCGAGCTCGGCGGCGACGTCGCTGCCGAGCTCGCCGCGGTGGGCCTCCCAGTCGTCGACGGTGTCTGCTTCCAGGCTCCCGGCTACGCGCGCCTCCCGTTCGGCGGCGCCGCCCGGGCTCAGGCAGACCTCACCGACGCGCTCGGCCGCTGGGCCGCGCACGCGGTCGCATGAGGATCGCGATCCCGACGAAGCGCAACACGCCCCTGCGCACGCTGGCGCTCATCAGCGCCAACAGCCTCACCGCCGCGGTGCAGGGGCAGTTCATGTTCGTGCTCCCCTGGATCCTCCTTGCCCGCGGCAGCAGCCCCCAGGCCGCCGCGCTCGCCGGAGCGTTCATCTACGTGCCGCTGCTCATCACCGCCATCCCGGCGGGCGCGTGGTCGGATGCGGTCGACCCGTTGCGGCTGATCCGCTGGGTCACTGCCGTCTCGCTCGCCGCCTGCTCGCTCTACCCCCTGGCGGCCCTGACCGGCAGGGACTGGTTCGTGCTCGTCCTCGTGGCAGCCGTCGTCGTCGGCGCGATGCGCAACTTCACCGAGGGTGCGGTCTTCCGCGCGCTCGCCGACACGACCAGGGAGCGTGGGCTTCTGCGGGCCCACGCCATCCGGACGACGACCAATCAGGCAGCGCTGTTCGGAAGCGCATTCGTGGGGCTCCTCCTCTTCCGTGCGGGTGGCGCCGAGGCAGTGATGGGGGGCATCTGCGCCCTCTACGTCGCCGCCCTCGCGATCCTGGCGGTCGTGCCGGAGCTCGGGCACGAGCACGACCCCGACACGCTCGTGCGACAGCGCATGGCGGGCGGGATCGCCTCCCTGAAGGCGAACGAGCGGCTCCGCAAGATCGGCTGGGTGACGCTCACGTGGAGCCTCTTCGGCGGCGCGGCCGTCGGGCTGATGCCCGCCGTACTCCGCGAGCACATGGGCATGGGCGAGCTGCAGGCGAGCGCGACGTTCATCGCGGGAGCCGTGGCCGTCGTCACCCTGACGCTGCCCGTCGTCCGGGCCATGCAGCGCCGCCTTGGAGCGATCACGACCTTCGTCGCCGCGACCGTCGTCCAGGGGGTCAGCGTCCTCTTCCTCGCGGAGGCGCGCACCGCGATCGTGGCGCCGCTCCTCTACTGCATCTTCCTCCTCACGAACAGCACCGCCGCGGCCTCGCTCGGCGGCGCGCGCGCCGCCACGGTCGCGCACGAGCACCAGGGGATGCTCAACCTCACGGTGGGCACCATCGGGCTGGTGGGCTTCCTCGTCGGCATCGTGCTCGTGGCCGGCTTGCTCGGCCCGCTCGGCTTCAGTGCGGTGCTCGTGCTGATCGGAGCCGGCATGGCAGCGACCGCCGTCGGGTTCCGTCGATCGCTCGTCGCCGCGTAGCGCCGTGCTCGACGTCCTCATCCGCGGCGCCACCGTCTACCCCGGCGACGCGCCGCCGTTCGAGGGGGAGGTCGGCGTGCGGGGCGGCACGATCGACCTCGTGACGCGCTCTCACGAGGTCTCGGCGGCCGCGTGCGAGGTCGTCGACGGCCGCGGGCTGATGCTCTGTCCAGGGTTCATCGACCTGCACACCCACTCGGCCCTCGTCTCGTTCGACGATCCGTTGCTGACGCCGAAGCT
>DAIOGR010000289.1:1509-3446 GCA_036745155.1 Gaiella sp. | reverse complement strand
TCAGATCAGCAGGCGGACTTCTTCGCGCCGCTCTCTGGCGAAGAAGTGGATGCCGTCGGTGAAGCGCACCCAGTTGCAGCGCATGCACATGATCAGCGAGTGCGTGCGGGCGCTGTCGGCGAGGAAGCGGACGCCGCGCAGCAGGTCGCCGTTGGAGACGCCGGTGGCGACCACGATCACGTCGCCCGGGGCCAGGTCCTCCTCGCCGAACACCTGGGCGACGTCCTCGATCCCGGCGGCGTGGGCCTCGTCGATCTGCGTCCGGGTGGTCGGCCACAGCTGCGCCTGCACGCCGCCACCGAGGCAGCGGAGCGCAGCGGCGGTGAGCACGGCCTGGCGGGTGCCGCCGATGCCGATCGCGAGGTGGTCGTTGGTGCCGCGGATGGCCGCAGAGATCGACGCGGTCACGGTGCCGTCCTGAATCAGCTTGATACGGGCGCCGGAGGCGCGGATCTCCTCGATCAGGTCGTGGTGGCGAGCGCGGTCGAGCACGAGTGTCGTCACGTCGCCCGCATTGCGGTCGAAGCTCGCCGCGATCGCGTTCACGTTGTCCGCCACCGGTCGCAGGAGGTCGATCACGCTCTTCGCACGAGGCCCCACCGCCATCGTGCGCATGTACATGTCGGGTAGCCGGCGCAGCGAGCCGGCCGGGGCAACGGCGAGCATGGCCATCGCGCCCGTCCCGCCGCGCGCGACGACGCCTCTTCCCTCGAGCGGATCGAGAGCGAGGTCGACGAGCTCGCCGCCGGCGCCGACCTCGCCGCCGGGCATCAGCTCCTCGCCGGCACGGGCGCCGATGATCACCTGGCCGGAGATGGGCAGCCCCATCAGCGCCGCCCTCATCCCCGCCGCGGCCGCCTCTTCGGCCGCGGCCTCGTCCGCGCGTCCGAGCCAGCGGGCACCCGCCAGAGCAGCCCATTCCGTCGCCTTCGCGTAGTTCGTGCAGAGACAGCTCACGCGCGGCGTCTCGGTGCCGCGGTCACACCCGCACCAGTTGCTCGGCACTCGTGAGCACGAGGTCCATCACGTCGCCGATCGCGTCGTCGAGCGAGGCGTTCTCGATCACGGGGACGTCGAAGCGCCGCGCGCGCTCCAGCAGCACGTCCTGGATGAGCCGGATCTCCGGCATCCCGTCGAGGTACTTCTCGAGCGGGCGCAGCCCGTCGGTGGCAGCGTCCCGCACCCAGAAGTGACTGCGGTGCACGTTCTCGTCGGTGATGGCCACGACGCACTGCACGACGAGAGCATTGCCACGGTCGGGCACGATCATGCCGGGCACGAGGTGGACGCCCTCGAGCACCATCGACCAGCCCTCGGTCAGCGCCCGGTCGAGCGCGGCCTCGACGCCGACGAGCACGTTGCGCGTCTGGTCGAGGAAGCCCATCAGGGCGGCGTCGTCCGAGATGTCCTCGTCGGCACGCGTCAGCGCCAGCTGCGCCTCGAAGCTCGAGTAGTGCACCGACGGCATGAACTCCTTGGAGAAGAACGCCCGCATCGTCTGGCGGATGAAGTCGGTCGAGGTGACGCGGGTGATCCCGAGCCGGTGCGCCGCCTCCGTCGCGAGCGTCGACTTGCCGGTGCCCGTCGCCCCACCCACCAGCAGGATCACCGGCAGGTCGAGCTGCTGCAGGGCCTGCA
Organism: Gaiella sp.; assembly: GCA_036745155.1. Classification (GTDB taxonomy): domain Bacteria; phylum Actinomycetota; class Thermoleophilia; order Gaiellales; family Gaiellaceae; genus Gaiella. The sequence goes on along the minus strand of DAIOGR010000289.1, from coordinate 1,808 downwards.
GGCGCCGCAGGCGGCGAATCGTGCGGGCCGCCTCCCGCTCGCCGAGCACCTCCGGAGCGATCTCCGCCAGCCGGTCGAGATCGAGGCCGTCGGCGCCGCGCTGCGACATGTCGGCGTCAGCACGCCGGGTCAGCTCGTAGGCGCGGGTCGGGGTGAGGCCGGTGGCGGCGAGCGCCCGCGCCATCAGCCCCTTCGACCACGGCGGCCCCTCGTCGCCTCCCAGCGGCAAGGGTGCCAGGTAGCGGCGCTCACTCATGCCGTCACCTCGCCGGAAACGGAATGCCGGGTGACGCCCGAAA
>DAIOGR010000289.1:0-1409 GCA_036745155.1 Gaiella sp. | reverse complement strand
GCTGTTCTTGCTGTTCTGCCTCCGCGGCCAGCCGCAACAGCTCCGCGTCGAGATCCGGCTCGCCGGCGAGGGGGAGCACGTGGTTCGCGGCGAGCACGACGTCGATCCCGCGCGCGCGCGCCTCCTCGACGACGACGTCGACGGCTGCGGCCTTCAGCTCCACCACGAACGTGTCGGCGTCGATCCGGCCGAGCTCGGAGCGCAGCGCTGCGCGGTCGGAGAGGCTGCCGGAGACGTGCGCGACGTCCGCGCCGTGGAGCTCCCGCAGGTGCGCGGCGATGCGGGCGTGTTGCGCCGCGGGCGCCGTGCCGAAGAACGCGACGCGGCGGCCGCGGAGATCACCGTGCGGGTGCGGCCGCAGCACGGCGCGCACGATCGGCACACCCGGGCGGACGAGCGTCTGCAGATCAGTCTTCAGAGCCGCGTGGTCGATGTCGTCCTCCGCGGTCGCGATCACGACGAGGTCGGCCAGGAGCGCCCGGTAGGCGTTGAGGTAGCCGGTGGCGATCGTGCGATCCTGGTGCCCGCCGACGACGAGCACGCGCCGGGCCGAGGCGATGGGCGGCAGCGCCGCGCCGCTGCCGTCGAGCACGATCAGGTCGGGCCCGAGCGCCTGGGCGGCGCGGACGCCCGCGAGCACGTTCGAGAGCCCGACGGCGCCGGCGAGGCCGCCGCCGCAGCGGCGGCACCCGACAGTCGGCACGCCGGCGAGCGCGGCCGTCTCGAGATGGTCCGACGCGGCGTGCCGTCCGGAGCGGGAGAGCGCCAGCAGCCCTTCGACGGTCGGCGGCACCGTCACCGTCTCGGGCTCGGCCGGGCCTCCCCGACCCATCGCCACGACCACGATGCGCCTGTCGGCGGCGAGCGTGCGTGCCACGTGCCCGGTGACCGCCGTCTTGCCGACGCGCTTCCCGGTGCCGACGACGGCGAGCGAGGGAACGGCCACGGGCTCGAACCTGGGCGGGTCGAAGCGGAAGTCGGCGCCCTCGTAGGGCACGCCGAGCGCCAGCGCGCGGGCGATCAGGCGGAAGCGCTCGGGAGGGCCCAGCACCGGCTCGTCGGAGAGGTCGAGCACGAGCTCGGGCGCATGCGCGGCGACTGCAGCCTCGAGGCTGGCGGCGAGCGGGACGCCGTAGTCCTCACCGCCGCGGAGCTTCTCGGTGCCTCCCACGAGCACGGCAGCGACGATCTCGTACGGCAGCTCGGCGAGCGCGTCGCGCACGACGTCGGCGTAGTGCTCGCCGTCGATCAGGGCCACCGCTCTCATCTGCGCGATCTCACCTCCGAGTCGATCCGGCCGGTGTACTTCTCGTACTCGAAGGTGTCCGTCGAGAACTGGATGATCCGCTCCTGGCCGTGGAACGGATGACGGCGCCAGATGTCGACGTGGCTGCCGGAGACCTCGATCA
>DAIOGR010000288.1:0-3447 GCA_036745155.1 Gaiella sp. | reverse complement strand
ATCCGAGCACCGTGAACGCCGCACCGGTCGCGACGAGGAGTGCCAGCGCCACGAGCCCGGCCTCAGCCCACGCCGGCAGGCCGGAGCGGCCGCCGGCGGCGCCGATCTCGACCGGGGCGAACGTGTGCGTCTGCGCGCCGCCGTAGGCGTCGAAGCCGTCGTACACCTGGTAGGCGAAGGTGCCCGCGCGCGGGAACGCCACGTCCACGTGATACACGCCCGGCTTCCGGGTCGGCCTGCCGGCCACCTCGCGCACGACCTCGCCCGACGAGAGATCGAGGATCTGGAACAGGGGTGTCACCCCGGCGAGTGGCGTCCGTCCGTGCTGCAACACGGTGATGTCGATGCCCATCGGCGCCCCTGCCTGCAGGCCGTCCGACGGCACCGCGCTCAGCTGGACGGTCGCCCAGCCTCCGGCCGCCGCCGCAGGCGCGAGGACGAGGCCGACGACGAGCACGAGCAGCAACCGCTTCATGAGCTCTCCCTCTCTCGGTGTTGCCTTCGTTACACCCGCCGGCGCGGGCGGGTTCCCCGCAAGAGCACGTCAACGGGCGGGGCGCCGTGTGCCGGCCCTGGCGCACAACGACGGGACCGGCTGCCATCGCCTGGGGACGGGATCCGTGGAACGTGGCAGGCGCATTGCCCGGATCTGCCGATGCCGACCTGCCAAAAGGTACGGATACTTGGGGCAGGTCAGTTTGGGCCGCGGCTTTCAGGAGGACTCCGATGAGACCGCTTTGGCACGACGGAACTGGCCACGGCTGGAGATGGTTGACAGCAGCGGTGTCCGTCGCGCTGCTTCTCCCGGCGGTGGCCCTGGCCACGCCCCCGACGAACGACAATCGGGCGAGCGCGGAAGTGATACCGGCGTTCCCGGCGACCGTTCAGGGCACGACGGTCGAAGCGACGGTCGAGCGACTCGATCCGCAGGTCTCGCAGTGCGGACGGGTCGACGCAACGGTCTGGTACCGGATCGAGCAGGCCCCTGACGGCACCGTCGGCATCAGCGTCGCCGGTGCAGGGCTCGCGCCCGTCGTCCGGGTCTACAACGTCTCGAAGAGCAGCATCGAGGAGCGCGCCTGTGCGTCGGCCGCAGCGGGGCGCGTGGCGCAACTCTCGTTCGAGACGCAGCGGGGCAGCGCGTATCTCGTCCTCGTCGGCAAGAAGCCGGGGACCGCGGAGGCGGCCTTCCAGCTGACGGCGCGACTCTTCTTCCCGCCGAAGAACGACACGCAGCGGCAGGCGAAGCGGATCGCGAAGCTGCCCGCGAGCATCAAGGGATCGACCTTCGGCGCGACGGCGGACGACAACGATCCCGCGACCTGCGGGAGCGGCGGCGGAACCGTGTGGTACGTCCTCGCTCCGGGTCGCGCCGATCGATTCATCGTCCGGCTGCATGCGAAGGGCGACCTCGACGCAGTGGTCACGGTCATCCGCCGCATCCGCTCACAGGTGGAGGCGGTCGGCTGCCAGCCGACCGACCGTAAGGGGAACGCCGTCCTGCCCGTCTCCGTCACCAGGGGTGCGGGGTACCTGATCGTCGTCGGCCAGCGCGGCAACTCCCCGCCCGGCGACTTCGTGCTCGAGGCGCTGGCCGCGCAACCGCCGGAGCGGGCGCCCGGTCAGCAGTTGAGAGGCGGCGGCGTGCGATCGACCCTCAACGGCCTCACCGACGTCAACGACATCTGGTGGGTGTCGCTGACCGCCGGCGCGACTTATCGAATCGCGTTTGCCTCGGAGGGTTGCTCCGCGTTCTCGCTACGCCGCTCCTCCGAGACGCTGCGGGATCTCTCGTGCAACGGCTACACGACGTTCACGCCCGGCCCCGACGGCGGCGGGCGATACGTGCTCGAGGTGAGAGCGCCAACGGGCACGCGTACTACCGGGTACCGCCTCAGGGTCGCAGCGGCGGGCCGAGACGACCTCGGGGTGGGGCTGGAGCTCCGGAACCTCGAGCCGGCCCACGGGTCGCTTGCTCCGAGCAGCGTCGACGTCGTCGACGTGTACCACTTCGACGTCGCCGAGCGCAGCGAGGTGCGGTTGCGGCTCGGCACGGCGGCGAAATACGCGCTCGTCCTGCTGACCGACTCCGGCTCGCGACTCGCCAGCTCGGAAGGCCAGCTGCGCCTGCAGCTCGACCGTGGCCGGTACGTCGTCGCCGTACGCGGGGAGGTCGGAGCGCCTGCCGCGAAGTACACGCTCGCGCTCGTCGTCCGCCGGCTGACGGCGACGACGCTGACCGCGTCGTCGGCGGAGATCACGCCGGGCTCAGCCGTCACGCTCAGGATCGTTACGACCCCGGCACCCGACGTCGGCTGGACCGAGCTCCAGATCGACCGCTTCGACCCGCTCACCGGGTGGCAGTTCAACCGCCTCGTCCGCGTGCGCGCCCCGGGCGGCTCGGTCACGTGGGCTCCACCGGCGCCGGGCCGCTGGCGTGCGCGTGCCACGTTCCTCGGCACGCTTCGCTTCAGCCCGAGCCGCAGCGGCTACGTGATGCTGCTCGTCGCGACGCCGCTGCCGGACCGCGAGCTCGCCTTCTGAGGAACGGCAGGGGAGGCCCGCCCCGGCGGGCCTCCCTCACGGGCCGGAATCCGGGCGCGCTTACGACAGCGGCGAAGCTGCCAAGCAGCTGCGGCGGGCGGGCGGGCCGTGCCAGGAACCACAACTGCAGGCGCTCCCCGCCCTCCACCGCAGGGCTCGGCGCGCGCCGAGACGCCGCGGGTAGGCTCGCCTCGTGACCGCACCCGAGCTGAAAGCCCCTGCAGACGGGTTCGTCTCCCGCTTTCCCGACACGCGCTTCGACGCCATCCTCGTCGTCTCGTTCGGTGGCCCGGAGGGCATGGACGACGTGATCCCGTTCCTGGAGAACGTCACCCGCGGGCGCAACATCCCGCGCGAGCGGCTCGAGGAGGTGGCCCACCACTACGAGCTCTTCGGCGGGGTCAGCCCCATCAACGCCCAGAACCGGGAGCTGATCGGCGCCCTCCGCGTCGAGCTCGACGCGCACGGGATCGATCTGCCGATCTACTTCGGCAACCGCAACTGGCGGCCGCTGCTGGCCGACACGCTGCACGAGATGGCAGCCGACGGCGTCGAGCGGGCGCTCGCGTTCTTCACCTCCGCCTACTCCTCCTACTCCGGCTGCCGCCAGTACCGGGAGAACCTCTACGACGCACAGCAGCTCGCCGGGCCCGACGCACCCGAGGTCGTGAAGACCCGCATGTTCTTCAACCATCCCGGCTGGGTGGAGGCGAACGCCGACCACCTCGGAGCCGCGCTGGAGCAGATCCCGAAGGAGCGCCGTGCCGCCGCCCACGTGGCGTTCACGGCCCACTCGATCCCGCTCGCGATGGCGCAGGCGTGCCGCTACGAGGAGCAGCTGCGCGAGAGCTGCCGGCTCGTGGCCGAGTCCGTGGGCGCAACCGACACGGCCCTCGTCTACCA
>DAIOGR010000287.1:0-3459 GCA_036745155.1 Gaiella sp. | reverse complement strand
CTCGTTTCCCGCCCGGCGGTGCGGCCACCCCTCGCACCTACCATGGCACGGTGGCAACCTCCAACGCCCGCACGTTCGCGCGCCTGCTCCGCTTCCTGCGGCCCTACCGCTGGTCGCTCGCGCTCTCCACGTTGCTCGCCGTCCTCTCGCAGGGTGCGGCGATCGGGGTGCTCGTGCTCACGGGCGTCGTCGTCGACGAGCTCCGCGGCGACCCCGACTCGCACCGGCTGACGCTCCTGATCGCCGCCATCCTCGGCGTCGGCGTGCTGAAGGCGCTGCTCATGCTCGGCCGCCGCTTCATCTCCGGCAAGCAGGCGCTCGGGGTCGAGTGGGACATGCGCGATGCCTTCTACGCACGCCTGCTCCGCCTCTCCTTCGGCTTCTACGACCGCCACCAGACGGGGCAGCTGATGTCGCGCGCCACGGTCGACCTGCAGACGATCCGCTTCTTCCTCGGCTACGGCCTCATCTTCTTCGTCCAACACGTGATCACGGTCGTCGCCGTCACCGCCGTCCTCTTCTTCTACGAGTGGCGGCTGGCGCTGATCGCGCTGGCGATTACGCCGCTGCTCGTCGGCATCGCCTACCGCTACAGCCACGTCTCCCACCCGGTGCTGCGCGACGTGCAGCAGAAGCTCGCCGACGTCGCGACCGTGTCGGAGGAGTCGATCGTCGGCGTGCACGTCGTCAAGTCGTTCGCCCAGGAGGACCAGGCCGAGGCGCGCTTCCGGCACTCCTCCGACGAGGTCTTCCACGCGAGCGTCCGCGCCAACCGCCAGCGCGCCCTCTACGTGCCGCTGCTCACGTTCCTGCCGATGCTCGCGCAGGCCGGCGTTCTGCTCGCGGCCGGGCACTACGTGGTCACGGGCCAGCTGACGCTCGGCGGCTTCTTCGCCTTCAACCTGCTGCTGATGATGCTGGTGGCGCCGCTGCGGATGCTCGGCATGTGGATCGGCCAGGCGCAGCGCGCCACCGCCTCCGGGGAGCGGTTCTTCGAGGTGATCGACGAGCCCGAGCAGGTCGCCGACGCCGCCCACGCGGGAGAGCTGCCGGCAGGTCCCGGCAGGGTGCGCTTCGAGGGCGTCGACTTCGGCTACGACCCGGGCCGGCTCGTCCTGCAGGGCATCGACCTGGAGATCGAGCCGGGCACGACCGTGGCGCTGATCGGCGCCTCCGGGTCGGGGAAGACGACGCTCGCCTCGCTCGTGCCGCGCTTCTACGACGCGGGCGCGGGACGCGTGCTCGTCGACGGGGTCGACGTGCGCGACGTCACGCGCCGCTCTCTGCGCCGCGAGGTCGGGGTGATCTCCCAGGATCCCTTCCTCTTCTCCGCGAGCGTGCGCGACAACATCGCCTTCGGCGTGCCGGACGTGCCGCAGGACCTCGTCGAGGCAGCCGCGCGGGCAGCGCAGGCCCACGCGTTCATCGAGCAGCTGCCGGACGGGTACGACACGGTGATCGGAGAGCGCGGCATCACCCTCTCGGGTGGGCAGCGACAGCGGCTCGCGATCGCGCGGGCGCTCGTGATCGACCCGCGCATCCTCATCCTCGACGACGCCACGGCGTCGGTCGACGCCACCACCGAGGCGGCGATCCGCGCCGGGCTGACAGAGGCGATGCGCGACCGCACGACGATCGTGATCGCACACCGGCTCTCGACGATCTCACTCGCCGACACGGTCGTCGTGCTCGAGCAAGGGCGCATCGTGGCGCAGGGGACGCAGGAGGAGCTGCTCGAGACGAGCCCGGTCTACCGCGAGATCCACGACTACGGGCTGCTCCAGGAGATCGGGGTGTCGGCATGAAGGTCTGGCAGGCCGGCGGGCATCTCTCCGAGGAGCGAGGCGGCAAGGTCGGCGACTGGTCGTGGCGCCAGAGCCGCCGCCGCCTCGGCATGCTTGCCCGCCTCGCGCTCCCCTACCGGGTGCGCACCCTCGGTGCGATCGTGTCGCTGCTCGCCTTCACGATCGTCGCCCTGGCACCGCCGCTCCTCGCCAAGCTGGCCGTCGACGAGGGGATCAAGTCCGGCGACCTGCGCAGGCTCGCCTGGATCGTCGTCGCGTTCGTCGCCACCGGGCTGGCCACGTTCGGGCTGTCGTCGGTGCAGACCTACCTGACCGGCTGGGTCGGCGAGCGCATCCTGGCCGACCTCCGGCAGCAGCTCTTCTCGCACCTGCAGCGACTCTCGCTCGGCTACTTCGAGCGCAACCGCACCGGCGCCATCGTCAGCCGGATCACGAACGACGTGGAGGCGCTCGACCAGCTCGTCACCGACGGCGTCACCTCGCTCGTCCAGAACCTGACGCTCGTGATCGGCACCGCCGTCGTGCTGTTCGTGCTCGACTGGCGCCTCGCGCTCGCCACCCTCTCGATCCTGCCGCTGATGGCGCTCGCGACGGCGTGGTTCCGCATCCGCTCCAACCGCGCCTACCGCCGCGTGCGGGAGCGCATCGGCCTCGTCACCGCGACGCTCGCCGAGGACATCTCGGGCATGCGGGTGGTGCAGTCGTACGCGCGGGAGTCGCGCAACCAGTCGAGCTTCCGCGGCATCAACAGCCTCTACCGCGACGCGAACTACGAGACGATCGTGCTCAACGGCGTCTACTTCCCGGCCGTCGACTTCCTCGCCTCGCTCGCGACCGCGATCGTGCTCGGCTACGGCGGCTACCTCCTCATGCACGATCAGGTCACGATCGGGACGCTGCTGGCCTTCTTCCTCTACCTGGCGAACTTCTTCGACCCGGTGCAGCAGCTGTCCCAGCTCTACAACACCTTCCTCTCCGCCACCGCGGCGCTCGACAAGATCATCGAGGTGCTCGACGAGGAGCCCGAGATCGTCGACGTCCCGGCCGCGCTCGCGCTGCCCCGGATCGACGGGCGCGTGCGCTTCGAGGCCGTGCGCTTCGGCTACGGGACGCTGCCCGAGGTGCTGCATGGGATCGACCTCGACGTGCCCGCGGGTACGTCGGTGGCGCTCGTCGGCCGCACGGGCGCCGGCAAGTCGACGATCGCGAAGCTGATCGCCCGGTTCTACGACCCGCGCGAGGGGCGCATCACGATCGACGGGCACGACCTGCGCGACGTCGAGCAGCGCTCGCTGCGGCGCCAGCTCGGGGTGGTGCCGCAGGAGGGGTTCCTGTTCGCGGGCACGGTGGCCGAGAACATCGCGTTCGCTCAGCCCGACGCGTCCCGCGAGCAGGTGGAGCGGGCCGCGGCGGCGGTCGGCGCCGACGCCTGGATCCGCGAGCTCGAGCACGGGTACGACACCGAGCTCGGCGAGCGCGGCTTCCGGCTCTCGCTGGGGCAGCGCCAGCTCGTCGCGTTCGCCCGCGCCCTGCTCGCCGACCCGCGGATCCTGATCCTCGACGAGGCCACCTCCTCGGTCGACATCGGCACCGAGCGCGTGATCGAGGCGGCGCTGCGCCGGCTGCTCGCCGGGCGGACGGCCTTCGTGATCGC
>DAIOGR010000286.1:0-3461 GCA_036745155.1 Gaiella sp. | reverse complement strand
GAGAACGTGTCACCCATTCCCCCAGGGTAGACTCGCGGCGCCATCGGCCGCCGGTCACGCACCGGCCACGCCGGCCGAGCGCCTTGTGACATCTGGCGTTTCCCACGGATCTTCCTAAGCTCCGAGGAATGGGAGAGACAGGCGACACCCTCGGCGTCAGCCGGCACTACCGGGCCGACATCAGCCAGCACAAGCTCGTGAGCACCGAGCGGTTCGAGGCGGGGCAGCTCATCTCACCCTTCGGCGCGCGGGAGCGCCTGATCAGCCCCAGCTACCTGACGGTGCAGGTCTCCGAAACGGAGCACATCCTGCTCGATCCCGAGATCCTCGAGTTCATCAACCACAGCTGCCACCCCAACGTCTTCTTCGACACGGAGTCGATGGCGCTGTTCAGCCTCGCCCACATCGAGGAGGGAGAGGAGCTGACCTTCTTCTACCCCTCGACCGAGTGGGACATGGCAGAGAGCTTCTCCTGCAGTTGCGGGGCCGCGCAGTGCCTCGGTGTGGTCGAGGGGGCGAGCTCCTTGCCGGCGGCGACGTTGTCCCGCTTCCGGCTGACACCACACGTCGAGCGCCTCCTCGCTGCACGTGAGGGTCACGGAGCCCGAACGCTCGCCGAGGCGGGAGGCCAGTCGACGCCGAGGTAGCGCCGAAGGGGCTCGCGACCGCAGCCTCCGGTTGTACGGGCCGCCGGCGCCGGCGTCAGACGAGCTCCGATCGCTCGAACAGCGCTGCCTGCCCCTGGCCCACGCCGATGCACATGGTGGCGAGGCCGTAGCGGCCGCGCCGGCGCCGGAGCTCGTGCAGGAGCGTCGTCACGAGACGCGCGCCGCTCATGCCGAGTGGGTGCCCGATCGCGATGGCGCCGCCGTTGACGTTCACCTTCTCGTCGTCGAGGCCGAGCTCGCGCACGACGGCGAGGCTCTGCGAGGCGAAGGCTTCGTTCAGCTCCACGAGATCGAGCTCTGCAACGGTGACGCCCGTGCGATCGAGCAGCCTGCGCACGGCCGGTACGGGGCCGATCCCCATCACCGCCGGATCGACGCCCGCGACGGCCGACCCGCAGAAGCGGCCGAGCGGCTCCAGGCCGAACCCGCGGGCGCGCTCCTCACTTGCGATCACGAGCGCCGCGGCGCCGTCGTTGATGCCGCTCGCGTTGCCCGCGGTGACCGACCCGCCGGCCCGGAAGGCGGGCTGGAGCGAGGCGAGCTTCTCCAGCGTCGTCTCGGGGCGCGGATGCTCGTCCTGCTCGAGCCCTGCCACGGCAACGAGCTCGTCTGCAAAGCGACCGGCCTGCTGCGCTTCCTGCCAGCGCCGCTGGGACCGCAGCGCGAAGGCGTCCTGGTCCTCGCGTGAGACCTGCCAGCGCTCCGCCACGTTCTCGCCGGTCTCACCCATCGTCGCGCGAGAGAAGCGCTCCTCGTAGCGAGGGTTGACGAAGCGCCAACCGAGCGTCGTGTCGTAGAGGGCACGGTCGCCGCGCGCGTAGGGCGCGTCGGGCTTGGCGGTCACGAGCGGCGCCCGCGTCATCGACTCGACGCCGCCCGCCACGAAGAGGTCGCCGTCCCCGGAGATCACTGCATGACAGGCCCCCACGATCGCCGAGAGGCCCGACGCGCACAGGCGGTTCACGGTCACGCCCGCCACCGACTCGGGCAGGCCTGCCAGCAGCGCCGCGAACCGCGCCACGTTGCGGTTGTCCTCGCCCGCCTGGTTGGCGCAGCCGAGCCATACATCCTCGATCTCGGCGGCGGGCACCCCGGCGCGGGCAACCGCCTCCGCGATCACGATGGCCGCCAGATCGTCGGGACGCACAGCGGCCAGGCCGCCGCCGTAGCGGCCGACAGGCGTTCGCACGGCGGAGAGCACGACAGCCCGCCTCATCGACGACCTCGGGCCAGGACACGACGCTCAACTCGCATGGGTCTCCTCCAGGCTGACGACGAAGGGTGCCGTGGTGACGGCGGCGACGTCGTCGAGCACGGCGCCGTCGAGCAGCTCGGTCAGGTGCAGCTCGCCGTCCCGCAGGCGAAAGACGGCGAGCTCGGTCACGACCACGTCGGCGGCACCCGAGGCAGTGAGCGGGTACGAGCAGTCGGCCACGACCTTCGGCTCACCGCGAGACGAGGTCGCCGTCATCGTCACGATCACCCGGCGAGCGCCGACGACGAGGTCCATCGCCCCGCCCACCCCGAGCACGTCCCTTCCGGGGACCGCCCAGTTGGCGATGTCGCCGCGACCACTTACTTCGAGCGCCCCCAGCACGGCGACGTCGACGTGGCCGCCGCGGATCATGGCGAAGCTCTCGGCGCTGTCGAAGTACGACGCGCCCGGCAGCGCGGTGACCGGCTGCTTCGCTGCATCGATCAGATCCGGGTCGAGCTCACCTTCCCCAGGGCGCGGCCCGACGCCGAGCAGGCCGTTCTCGGTGTGCAGCACGACCTTCGAGCCCGCGCCGAGGAAGCCCGGAATCAGATTGGGGATGCCGATCCCGAGGTTCACGATCTCGCCAGGACGCAGCTCGCGCGCCGCCCGCTCGGCGATCCGGGCGCGGACGTCAGCGGTCACGGCCTCTGCACCAGGTGGTCGACGTAGAGGTGCGGGGTCACGACCGACTCCGGCTCGAGGGCGCCGACCGGGACGATCTCACCCGCCTCCGCGATCGTGACCGACGCGGCGGTCGCCATCAAGGGGTTGAAGTTCCGCGCCGTCCGCCGGTACCAGAGGTTCCCGAGCGTGTCCGCCCGGGCGGCGTAGACCAGGGCGACATCGGCCCGGATCGGCTCTTCGAGCACGTGGCGCACACCCTCGATCACACGCTCCTCCTTCCCTTCGGCGAGCTGGGTGCCGGCCCCGACCGGTGTGTAGAAGCCGCCGATCCCGGCTCCGCCTGCGCGGATCGCCTCCGCGAACGTGCCCTGCGGCACCAGTGTCGCCTCGATCTGGCCGGCGTTCACCGCCGCCACCGCCTCGGGGTTGGACGTGAAGTAGGACGAGATCCCCCGCCGGATCCGCCCCTGCCGCAACAACTTGCCGAGGCCCCGGCCCGGCTCACCGATGTTGTTCGACACGATCGTCAGCTCCGAGGCGTCGGAGTGCTCCACGAGTGCGTCGATCAGGGCAAGCGGCGCCCCGACCAGGCCGAACCCACCCACCATCACCGTGTCACCCGACCTGATCACCGCGATTGCCTCTTCCGGGTCGATCACTCTGCTCGCCGTCACGACCGTCTCCCACATTCGCGAGGCATGCGCCTCTGGAGGCGAAGTGTGCCCTGCAGCCGAGGGCCACGCCGAACGGAGCGGCCGAGGGCGGAGCTGCGAGCGAGGCTACGCTGCGGGAATGAGCAACTGGAACGCTTCCTGGACGCGCGACATCTGGCGTCCCGAGGAACCACGGCTCTTCGTGCGGCGGTCGGACGGCATCGGGTGGGCGATCAACTTCGCCCATCTCCTGCGGCG
>DAIOGR010000285.1:0-3481 GCA_036745155.1 Gaiella sp. | reverse complement strand
TCCGGTTGGGCGTGGGAGGCCGCCGTGCCAGCCAGATCGCCCCCAGCGCGAGCAGAAGCGAGAGGACGTCCGACAGCATGTGGCCCGCGTCGGCAAGCAGGGCGAGGCTGCCCGTGCGGAGGCCCCCGACGACCTCGACCACGGTGTAGGCGACGACGAGCGCCACCGTCCAGGCAAGCGCACGTGCGCTGCCGTGGGAGTGGTCGTGAGGGTGGCCGTGTGCCATCCCCTACAGGGTGCCCGACAGGTCAGCCGACGAGCAGCCCGGTCGCCCACATGACGGCGATGCCGGCCAGGAAGCCGCCGATGGCGGCGCCGGACCGCAACCCGCCCGGCGTCGTGCGGGCCACGAAGCGTCCCACCTCGACGACGACCTGCAGGGCCGCGCCGGCGGCGAGCCCGAAGAAGAGGACCGCGAGGGTGTCGTTCGTCGCATAGCCGCCGATCCACGCGCCCAGGATGGCCGGCGCGCCGGCGACGAGCGCCAGGCCGCCGAGCTGTGCAGCGGAGACGCGCTCGCGGGCTGCCGGCGCGGCGATGCCGAGGCCCTCCGTGAGGTTGTGCACCATGAACCCGATCACGAAGAACGTCCCGAGCTGCAACTCGCCCAGCGCGAAGGATGTGCCGATCGCGAGGCCCTCGCCGAGGTTGTGCAACCCGATGCCGATGGCGACGAGCAACGCCAGCGCGAGGCCAGTGGCGCCTGAGCCACGACCGAGGCGGGCCGAGACGAGCGTCATCCCGAGGGTTGCGAGCGCGACCCCGAGCAGAACGAGACCGGGTCCTCCGATCGCTCCGGGCAGCCCTGCCTGGAGCGTGAACGCCTCGAACAGCGCCTCGACGCCGAGGAACGAGAGCAGGCCGCAGGTGAGGGCCAGGAAGCCGCCGAGCCAGCGGGCATCGAGGCGCCGCAGCGACGGAAGCCAGAGCAGCCCGAGCGCGACGGGCACGATGCCGACGAGAAGGCCGACGATGCCATAGCCGAGGAAGCCGCGCGCAGATGCCGTCGGCGTCTCGACCGCGGCACCGATCGCGGTGCTCGTCTGGATGCCGGTCGAGCTCGTCAGGCCGACGGCGATGGGCTCCTCCGCCACCCAGTCGTACGGGATCACCACCTTCGTCGAGCGGAGCCGGCCGAGCTCGTCCGGGCCGTCCGTCGTGAAGGGGACGATCGCGTCGTCGACCGTGGCGACCGCGATCGTGATCGGCTCGCGCTGGGGGTTCCGTACGAGCACGCGGATCTCCCCGGGGCGGAACTCGACGCGGCGGATGTCGAGCTCGTCGGCCGGAGGGGGGCTCTGGCCGACGAGCTCGAGCAGCCGGTCTCCGGTGGTGGCGAACGCGCCGACGACGACGGCGAGCAGGAGGATCGGCACGACGCCCCACAGGCGCCATGCCACCCCGCGCCCGACGGTACTCGACCCCGCTTCCACCCGGCTCTACTCCTCCACCTGGAAGTACCCCATCCAGCCCAGCTCGGTGAACTCGGACTGGTGCGCGTGAAACATGAACGTGCCGGCGTGCGCGAAGCGGATTTCGAGCACGCCGCGCTGGCCCTGGCACTGCATCACCGTGTCGGTGTACTCCCAGTGCGTACCCGTGCCGGTCGGCTGGTAGCGGAAGAAGTCCGCGTGGAGGTGGAACGAGTTGATCAGGTCGAACTCGGTCAGGTTGGCGAGGTAGACGCGCACGAGCTCGCCGCGCTTCACCTTGATCGGGTAGCGCGCGTAGTAGAACGTCCGGCCGTTGACGGTGTAGAAGTTGTTCTCGCCGTCTCCGTCCGTGTCGTACCCGTTCATCACCATCACGAGCTCCCGCGCCGGCTCGCGGGGCTCCTTCGGGTCGATGATGAAGGCCCCGTACAGCCCCTTGTGGATGTGCTTCTTCAGCGGGGTCGCATGGCAGTGGTAGACGTGGAAGCCGGCCGGTCGCGCCGGGAACTCGTACGTGATCTCGCGGCCGCGCTCGACGATCTCGAACACACCGTCCATGTTGGTCGGGTGGATGCCGTGGAAGTGGATCGTGTGCGGGTGTGCGCCCCCGTTGACGAAGCGGACGCGGAGAACGTCGTCCTCGGTCGCGCGAACGACCGGGCCCGGAACCGTGCCGTTGTACGTCCAGGCAGGGAAGAACACTCCCGGCGCGATCTCGATCTCGCGGTCGGTCGCGACGATCGTGTACTCGCGCACCCGGCCTGGCTTGTGGGGGAGCGCCGGCGGCGGGTAGAGGAGAGCGTCGAGATCGTTCGCCTGGCCGACCGCGGGCGCTCCTGCACCGATCATCGCGGCGTGGCCCACGGCAGCGTGGGAGATGCCCGTGTGCGAGGCCGCTGCGCGATGTGCGGCGCTGCCGTTGTCCGCGGCGCCGGCGCTCGAGGCGTCGAGCATGAGCTTCCCGGCGATCGGCGCCGCGGCGAGGGGGGCGGTCAGGCAGAGCATCTTCTTGCGCGTAAATTTAGGCACGACGAAATACAAGTGTAGATTAATCTCCAATTCATGGGCAAGCACGGTCTCACGAGCGCTGCGGAGGACTTCCTCAAGGCAGCCTTCGAGCTCGAGCGGGCCGAGGGTCGCGCCACGACGAATCACCTCGCGCGTCGTCTCGGCGTGACCGCTCCGACGGCGACCGCGATGGCGAAGAAGCTCGACGAGCACGGCCTCGTCGAGCGCACCCCGTACCGGGGTGTGACGCTGACGAGGCGGGGCCGGCTCGTGGCGCTCGAGGTTCTCCGGCACCATCGCCTGCTCGAGCGCTACCTCGTCGAGACACTCGGGATGCCGCTCGACGAGGTGCACGCCGAGGCCGACCGGCTCGAGCACGTGCTGTCCGAAGCGGTCGAGCAGAGAATCGACGAGGCCCTGGGCTTCCCGACGCACGACCCCCACGGCGACCCCATTCCCGACCGGGAGCTACGGCTCGCCGACACGCCTCCGTCCGGGCGCACGCTCGCAAGCCTCGCAGAAGGAGAGCGCGCGACCGTCACGCGGGTGCCCGACGGAGACGGTGCCGTCCTGCGCTACCTGGCGAACCTCGAGCTGGTACCAGGCTCGGTCGTCGAGATCGTCGTTCAGGCGCCCTTCAACGGGCCGGTGACGGTCCGTGTCGAGGGGGTCGACCACGCGCTTGCCCGAGAGCTCGCCGGCACGATCGGCGTCGGGTAGGCGCGCGTCGCGCCATCAACCCTGCTCGGAGGGCCGGAGTGCGGCGTCTCGTACCGTTGCATCTGAGACCCCGGGCGCGCGAAGCGCGCCCCTTCAGGATCACGGTGGTCAGCTGCGCAGCAGCTGGTTACCGTGCGGCAATCATCGAGTGCGGCGTCTCACAACGTACGATTCCAGTCGAACGTTGTGAGACGCCGCACTAGCCGCACACGTCGCAGCAGCCCTGCCCACGCCAGCTCTGCACGCCCTCGCGGAGCGCTACGGTCGCGATCGCGAGCGCCGCCAAGGGATCCGCCCACCACCAACCGAGCACCGCGTTC
>DAIOGR010000284.1:0-3487 GCA_036745155.1 Gaiella sp. | reverse complement strand
GGGTCGGTCAGGGTGCTTGTGCCAGAGCGGTGACGAAACGGTCCTGGGCCGCGCGCGCTGCCCAGGAGGCGACCGGGTCACCGTTCTGCAGCACGGCGAAGGCGTAGTCGCGTCCGATGAACCCGGACAGGGTGCACGCCAGATTCGTCGTTCCGGTCTTGCCCTTGACCCGCCCGCGCAACGGGGCGAGCCGGGTGCTCAGCGTGCCGCTGCGGCCGGCGACGGCGAGCGAGCCCACGAACGACCTCCGAATGCCCGGGTTGCTCAGGCCTGCCCGCAGGACCCCGACGAGGGCGACGGCCGTCAGCCGGTCGAGGCTCGAGAGCCCTGAGCCGTCGACGATCCTGACGCCCTCGACGGGAATGCCCGCCTCCGCCATCGTGGCGACCACGAGCTTGCCGCCGAGCGAAGAGCTGCCCCCTTTCCCGGTTGCGGCGGCGATCTCCTTGAGCAGCATCTCGGCATAGAAGTTGTCGCTCTCGTGATTCATCACGCGGACGATCTCGGCGAGGGGCACGGAGACGTCCGAGGCGAGTGACGCGGCGTTGGTGGGTGCCGTGCCGAGGCCCGGCCTGCCCGTGACGGCGACGCCGAGCCGCCCCAGCGCGTCACGGAGCGACCGCGCGGCGAGCAGCGGCGGCGAGAGCGCCGGCCATCCCTTGGCACGGTCGGCCACGAGTGCCGACAGAGGCGGCGTCTCACCTCCGAGGAAATACCCCTTCCATCCCTCGGCACCTCGCTTCCGGTCGTAGTACGACTCGTCCCCCAGCACCCGCCCCGTGACCGCGCGGATCCCTGACGCACGGACCTGGCTCGCGAGTGACTCGAGATCGGCCGAGGAGAGCGTCGGGTCGCCGAACCCTTTCAGCACGAGATCGCCCTCCCAGACGCTGCCCCGCCGCGTTCCCGCCCCGTACAGCTCCGTGTGAAACCGGTACGCAGGGCCGAGGCGTGTCAGGGCCGCCCACGAGACCGGAACCTTCTCGTTCGAGGCCGGCGCCACGGGCACCGAGCCGTTGTGGGCGAACACGACCTCGCCTGTCCTCAGGTCGACCGCCAGCGCGGCGGTTCGTCCCAGCGACAGCAACGGCGACCGCAGCGCCTTCGTCAGCCCCGGCACGACCCCCGTATGAGGCGCAGCAGTGGGAGCCGCCAGGCCGGCAGCCGCTCCGGTGACGGCGACGAGCACAGCTGCGCAGGCGATACGTACGAGCTTCACGCTCAGGAACCGTAAATGGTGATCGTGACGGTGCGCCGACCCCAGGCCTGTGCCTGTGCCGTGCTCGGCATCCAGAGGTCGATGATGTTGCCCTTGATCGCCGTGCCCGTGTCCGCCGCGACCGCGGCCCCGTAGCCGGGCACGAACACCCTGGTGCCGAGCGGGATCACGGAAGGGTCGACCGCGATGACGCCGACGCCGACCGGCAGCCCGCTTGCAGTCCTCCCCGGCAGGTGGTACGCGACGGCATCCACGACCAGCGTGCGCTTCCCCCCGGGGACGGTGACGGGGGACGCGGGTGGCTGCTCCTCGGCGACGGCCGCACCATCCGTGGTAGCCGGCTGCGACTGATCGGCCGTCTTGGTCGCGGCAGCGGTCAGCTTCACGGACGCCCGTTGCGCCGCGCGCGCCTGCGCCCCCAGCGCGCTCAGCCGTTGCGCCGTCAGAGACCCCTGCCGTCTCAGCGACGCCACGGTGGTCGCGCGGCCGGCCGTCGCCTGCTCCAGCCTTCTGGTTGCGGCCCCAGCCTCACTACGCGCCTCGTCGAGCGCGCGCCGCCGGTCTGCCAACCGTGCGCGAAGCCCGCGCAGGGCCACGCTCTGCACCCGTGCCTGCCGGGCAAGCAGCCGGTTCTGCTCGGCCGCCCGGCCGAGGCTCTCGATCCCCGTCACCAGCTCGTCCAGCGAGCCTGCCCCGAGGATGACGGCGACCGGGTCGACGTCGCCCTCGACGTACAGCTGGCGCAGGATCCGCGCCACACGGGACTGCGAGGCGGCAAGCGAGCGCTGCACGATTCCGGCGCGGCGCCTCGCCAGCCTCTCCTCTGCCGCGAGCGCCCGCGAACGTGCCTCCAGGCGCGCCTCTTCGCTGCGGGCGCGGGCGAGCAACGACTCCGCCGCGTACAGCTGCAGCAGCGCCGCTTGTTCGGCGCTGTGCAGCGCTGCCGCTTTCGCGCGCAGCGCCGGCGCCGTGTCTGCACCTCCGTCGGAGGGCGTGCACACGGCCAGAAGGGCGCCGGCCGCCACCGCCACGACGAGCGGTGCGACCCCTCGGGAACGAGCGCTCACAGGGGCCGGACCGTAGCACAAGCGGCCCCGTCAACCCCGGCGAAAACGCCGTTTAGCGGGGTTTTCGTCCGGTTCCCGGTTGCAGCCCGCCGGGGCCGCTGGTAGAGTCTTCCCCTTGTGACGGGTGACGCCGCCACCGGCGGACCTGACGACGGTCGAACCAGCACATGACACGTTCGAGAACGCGACAGGCTTCGGCCACTCTCCTCGCCCTTGCGGCGCTCGTGACGGCAGTTCTGACCGTCGCGTCGTCGGCGACCGCCAATCCATCGATCGACTCGAAGCGCGCGCAGGCGCAGGCGATCCTCGCGGAGATCAACCAGTCCGACGCCCAGCTCGAAAAGGCGATCGAGGCCTACAACTTCGCCAACGTGCAGCTGGGGCAGATTGACGCCGACCTCACCTCCAACGCGCGCCATCTCGTCGTCGCCCGCAAGAGCCTCGGCGCTGCGCAGGCCCACGTGGCAGACAGGCTCCGCGCGCTGTACGTGAACGGTGACGGAGGCGGGACGATCGAGGTCATTCTCGGCGCCGAAAGCCTGGACGACCTGCTCAACCGGCTCGACATGGTCGAGCGCGTCGGCGACCAGGACGCCAAGGTGCTGCAGGACGTCAAGGCGTTCCGCAAGGAAGTCGAGCACCGGCGCGAGCGCCTGCAGACCGCCCGCGCCGCGCAGGCGCGCGTCGTCGCCGAGCGCGTCGCACAGAAGCGTTCGATCGAGAGCCAGCTGGCAGAGCGCGAGCGCAAGCTCGCCGGGATCCAGGACGAGATCCGGCAGCTCCAGGCCGAGGAAGCACGCCGGCAGGCCGTCCTTGCCGCCCAGGCTCGAGCACGGTTCGCGGCCCAACAGCAGGCCGCCGCCGCTGCCGCCAATGCGGCCCGCGTCGCCGCCTCGGACTCCGCCGTCACAGAGCTCGCCGCCCCCTCAGCGCCCGACGCGACGCCCGCCCCGGACGTCATTGCGCCGGCGCCGCCCGCGCAGTACGGCGGTGTCGTCGGCATCGCCATGCAGTACCTCGGCGTCCCGTACGTCTGGGGCGGTGCGAGCCCGAGTGGCTTCGACTGCTCCGGCCTCGTCCAGTTCGTCTACAACCAGGTCGGCGTCTCGCTCCCGCATCACGCCGCGTCGATCTACAACTACGGGACACCCGTGGCTCAGTCCGATCTCCAGCCCGGCGACCTCGTCTTCTTCAGCGGCCT
>DAIOGR010000283.1:0-3488 GCA_036745155.1 Gaiella sp. | reverse complement strand
GGCAGCCGAAGACGAGCTGCGCCCAGTACGAGCGGCCGATCTCCTCGTTCATGCATGCGTAGTAGAGGAACCCGTCGCCGGTGCCGCCCGCCTCGGGCGGCATGTGGGGGGCCCAGAGCCCGGTCTCGCGCGCCTTCTCCTGCAGGGAGGCGACGAGCTCCTGGGCAGCGTCGTCCTCGCGGTCGAGCATGCCCTCGTTGGGGAAGACGTGCTTGTCCATGAAGGCCCGGTAGTGCGCTCGCCTTTCCAGGTACGCGGGTGGGAAGAGGGCGGCGCTCACGCCGAGTAGGATCGCGGGATGCGCCTCGGGTTGCAACTCGGCTACGACGACCCGCTCGGCGGGGTCGCCCTCGCGCAGGAGGCGGACCGGCTCGGCTTCCACTCGGTGTGGACGTCCGAGGCCTACGGGACGGACGCCGTGACGCCGATGGCGTGGATCGCCGCCACGACCGAGCGGATCGCCGTCGGCAGCGCGATCATGCAGATGCCGGCACGCACGCCCGCCGCGACGGCCACGACGGTGGCCACGCTCGACATCCTCTCCGGGGGACGCGTCCTGCTCGGGCTCGGGACGTCGGGCCCCCAGGTCGCGGAGGGCTGGCACGGCCAGCCGTGGGGAAAGCCGCTCGTGCGAACACGGGAGTACGTCGAGATCGTCCGTGCCATCCTCCGCCGCGACGCGCCGGTCGAGCACCACGGCCCCCACTACGACGTCCCGTACAGCGGCCCGGACGCCACCGGGCTGGGGAAGCCGCTGAAGCTGATCGTGCACCCGCTGCGGGCCGACGTGCCGATCTACCTGGCCGCGATCGGGCCGAAGAACGTCGCGCTCGCCGCCGAGATCGCGGACGGCTGGCTGCCGATCTTCTTCTCGCCGGAGCGGCTCGCCGAGGTGCACGGCCCGTCGCTCGCCGAGGGCTTCGCGGCCCGGGGCGGACGCCCCGACGGCTGGGATCTGGCGCCGCTCGTGCCGGTCGTGGTGGACGACGACGTGCAGGCGTGCCGCGACATGCTCAAGCCGATGCTCGCGCTCTACGTCGGCGGCATGGGCGCGCGCGGGCAGAACTTCTACACGAGGCTCGCCCAGCGCTACGGCTTCGAGGCCGAGGCTGCGACGATCCAGGATCTCTACCTGGAGGGCAAGAAGGGTGAAGCCGCGATGGCGGTGCCGGACGCGCTGGTCGACGAGATCGCGCTGGTCGGCGACCGGGGGCGCATCGCCGACCGGATCGAGGCATGGCGGGCCGCGGGCGTGACGACACTCGTGCTGCAGGCCCGACAGCCCGAGGCCCTGCAGCTGCTGGCGGAGCTCATCCTTTGATCGAGGCGCTCGAGCAGGCGCTCGGAACCCGCGTCGAGCGCGCAGTCAAGCTGGCGGGGGGCGCGTCGAAGGAAGCGTGGGCGGTCGACACAGCGGACGGCCGCGAGCTGCTGGTGCGGCGTGCGGGCGGCGGCGTCATCCACCTCGACACGCTCTCGCTGCGAGACGAGTTCGACGTGCTCGTGGCTGCGCGCGAGGCGGGCGTGCGCGTGCCCGAGCCGCTGGCGTACCTGGGTGAGCTCGACGGCCGCGAGGCGTTCGTGATGGAGCGCGTCCACGGCGAGACGATCGGACGGCGGATCGTGAAGGAGCCTCCCCCCGCGCTCGGCCTGGAGATGGCGACGGAGCTCGCGAAGATCCACTCGATCCCGCTCGAGCGGCTTCCTGCCCTCCCCCGTACCGACCTGTGGGAGCGCCTCTACGCCGAGCTCGACACCGTCGACGAGCCGCACCCGGCGATCGAGCTGGGAATCGCCTGGTGCCGCGAGCGCATCCCGCTCGCGCGGCCGCCCGTCGTCGGGCACGGCGACTTCCGCATCGGCAACCTGATGGTCGACGCCCGGGGCCTCGTCGCGGTGCTGGACTGGGAGTTCGCCCACGTCGCCGACCCGGCGGAGGACCTCGCCTGGCCGCTGATCCGCGCCTGGCGCTTCGGCGAGGACGGCCGGCGCCTCGGCGGCGTCGCGGACGTGGAACCGTATCTGGAGCGCTATGTCGAGCTGACCGGACGGCAGATCCCCCTCGAGGAGCTGTACGCGTGGGAGGTGCTCGGCAACTGCAAGTGGGCGATCGGCTCGCTCACGCAGGCCCGCCGCCACCTGCGCGGCGAGGAGCGCAGCGTGGAGCTCGCGATCCTCGGGCGCCTGGCCGCCGAGAAGGAGTACGAGCTGCTCCACCTGATCGAGCACGCGGCGTGAGCGAGCACGGACAGGACCGGCCAACGGCGGCCGAGCTGGCCGTCGCGGTGCACGAGTTCCTCGAGCACGAGATCCTCCCCGTCGTCGACGACCACCGCCTCCGCTTCCGCACGCTGGTGGCGATGAACGCCCTCACGATCGTCGCGCGCGAGGCGCCGGGGGTCGGGGAGCGCGACTGGGAGACGGCCCGGCGCATCAGGGCCGGCGACATCCGCGAGGGCGACGTGGCCGCTCTCAAGGAGGGCGTCGAGGCGAAGCTGCGGGTGGCGAGCCCGAAGTACCTCGACCGCTACCGCTGAGCCGTGCGCCGCCGCCTGTACCTCATGCGCCACGGTGCGGTCGCCTACTTCGACGGCTCCGGGCGGCCGGTGCCGCCCGACGGCGTGCCGCTCACGGAGGAAGGCCGGGCCCAGGCGCAGGCGGCACGCGACCTGCTCGCGGGGATCGCGTTCGACCGGGTGGTCGCGAGCGGCCTGCCGCGCACGATGGAGACCGCGGCGATCGTGGCGCCGGGTCACGCCGTCGAGGCCTGGCCGGAGCTGCAGGAGATCCGCGGCGACCGGCTTTCGTCCATCCCGGCAGGAGAGCTCGAAGACGCATTCGTGCACGCCTTCCGCGGAGTCGTGCCGAACGAGAAGCGCTTCCTCGGCGGCGAGACGATCGGCGAGCTGTTCGACCGGGTGCTGCCGGCGCTCGACCGGCTGCTCGCCGACGGCAGCTGGGACACGGCCCTGCTCGTCCTCCACGGGGCCGTGAACCGGGCGGTGCTCTCGTACGCGCTCACCGGTGAGCGGATGTTCCTCGGCCACTTCGAGCAGGCGCCGGGATGCGTCAACGTGCTGGACGTCGGCGACGAGTGGGTCGTGCGCGCGGTCAACGTGGCCGCCACCGACCTCGCCCACCGCACCACGCGACGGACGACGATGGAGGGCTACTGGCAGCAGTACCGGGAGGGGGCCGAGTATCAGGGGGCCGGCCCGAAGGCCGGCCCCCCACACGGGTCAGAGCCGGACTAGGAACACGCGAGCTGCGACACGGGCTGGAAGGTGCCGTCCGTGAACTTCACGATCTGCTCGCAGCGGATGGGGAACTGGTTCGTAGGCCCTGTCTTCTGCAGGTTCCCGGGCAGCAGGAAGGGGTTGGCCTGGTTCCACGACCGGAACGCCTTCATGATCCCGGCGCGCGTCGGGTTCGGGCCGGCCTTCTCGAGCAGCTGCACGAAGGCATGGGCGACCGCGACACCGTAGAGG
>DAIOGR010000282.1:0-3505 GCA_036745155.1 Gaiella sp. | reverse complement strand
GCGTCGACGAGCGTCGTCTTGCCGTGGTCGACGTGCGCCACGATGGCGACGTTGCGGATGTCGTCGCGGCCAGGCACCGAGGCAGGGTAGCCGCGAAGCGGAACGCCGGCGTAACAGCACCGATCCGGAAGGAAGGACAGCGCTCCGTCCGACCCCGTTTTACATGCTGCTTACGCATGCACCACAGGCGTCTTACCGCGAGGGGCGACGATAGGGCCATGAAGATCGCCCTGCGTGTCGTTCTGATCGCGCTCGGCGCACTCCTGCTCGCCGGGCCGGGACCGGCTCTGGCCGCACCGGCCGGCCTCACGACCGACCAGGGCGTCGTCCAGTCGGTCTCCCCGACGACTATCGTCCTGCGATCGCTCGACGGCACCCTGATCACGCTCGCCGTCGGGCCTGCGACGCGTGTGAAGCTGAACGGGTTGCCGGCGCAACTCAGCGACGTCCAGCCCGGCTTCGTGGCCGCCGTCGTGCACAGGGGCGCCCGGCCGGCCGTCGTCGTGCGCGCGTTCGGCAAGGTGCCGCTGGTGACCGATCGCGGCATCGTCACCGCGCTCTCGTCCCTGTCGATCACGGTGCGCACGGCGAGCGGAGCCACGCTCTCGATCCCGCTCGATGCGTCGACCCGCTTCCGGCGCTTCGGGCTCCCGGTGGCGCGCGCCGCCGCCCGGCCGGGCGCGCTCGTCGAGGTCGTCCATCCCGCGGAAGGCCCGGCCCGGGTCGTCCGCGTGCTCAAGCGCGGGTGACGCACGGAACCCACCCCGGCGGCACCATCCTGCTCGTCGAGGACGAGGAGGACATCGCAACGCTCGTGCGCACCTATCTCGAGCGCGACGGCTTCCGGGTCGTGTGGGCAGCGCGAGGCGTCGACGGGCTGCTCGCGCTCGAGCGCGACGATGTGCGCCTCGCGATCCTCGACCTGCAGCTCCCCGACTCCGACGGCTTCGACCTCTGCCGCGCCATCCGCGAGCATTCGCGCCTGCCGATCGTGATCATGACCGCACGCGACGAGGAGGTCGATCGCATCACCGGGCTCGAGCTCGGAGCCGACGACTACGTGACGAAGCCGTTCTCGCCTCGCGAGCTCGTGGCGCGGGTGCGAGCGGTGCTGCGGCGGTCCGATCCGGACGCCGACGACGAGGTCGTGGCGGCGGGCGACCTGCTGCTCGAGCGTGGCGGCCGCACGGTCACGGTCGCAGGGCATCCCGTCGAGCTGACGGGCAAGGAATTCGACCTGCTCGCCTTCCTCCTCTGCCACCCGGGCCTCGTGATGTCCCGTGAGCGCCTGCTCGACCGCGTGTGGGGCCTCGAGTTCCCGGGTGGCACCCGCACCGTCGACGTCCATGTCGCGCAACTCCGCAAGAAGCTCGAGCGCCCAGGCCTGATCCGCACGGTGCGCGGCGCCGGCTACAAGAGCGTCGTGCCGTGAGCGCCACGCAGGCCCGGCGGCCGCGCTCGCTCCGTTCACGCCTGTTCGTCGGGATCGCCGCCACCGTGGCGGTGTCGATCGCCGTCACCCTCGCCGTCGGCGCCCTGCTGACGCGCCGCTCGCTCGACGAGGACGCCCGCCGCTCGCTCGCGCGGCAGGCCGACCTGGTCGCGGCCCAGCACGAGGTGACACCGATCGAGGGGAAGGGCTCGGCGCAGATCGGACGCTTCCTGGCGACCGAGCAGGAGCGCCTCGCCGTCCTCACGCTGGCCCAGGCCGAGCTGCTGCTCCCACCCAGCGGAGCAGCCGACCTGCGGGCACGCGGCTCGGCCGAGGGAACCGTCGAGGTACGCGGCGAGCTCTTCCTCTACGCGGCCCGGACCGCTGACGGCGACGCCGTCGTCCTGCTGCGCTCGGTGCGCAACCAGTCCGCCGACTGGACGCCGTTCCTCGCCGGCCTCGGCCTGGCGGGCCTGGTGGGCGCGCTGCTGGCAGCACTCGTGGCGCTCGCGCTGGCACGCGCGGTCGCGCGTCCCGTGACGCGCGTTGCCGACGCGAGCCGGCGGCTGGCAGCGGGCGAGAGCCCCGACCCGCTTCGCGTGGAAGGGCCGGACGAGGTGCGCCAGCTCGCGACTGCCTTCAACGAGCTCTCCGAGGAGCTCCACCTGGCGCAGGATGCGGAGCGCGCCTTCCTGCTCTCGGTCAGCCACGAGCTGAAGACGCCGCTGACGGCGATCCGCGGGCACGCCGAAGGCCTCTCCGACGGCGTCGTCGAGGCCGAGCGCGCAGGAGGCGTGATCGAGCGCGAGGCGCAGCGCCTCGAACGCCTGATCCATGACCTGCTCGACCTCGCCCGGCTGCGCCGCCGCTCCTTCTCCGTCACCACACAGCCCGTCGACCTGGGCGAGATCGCGCTCGAAGCCGTCGCCCGGTACGAGCCGCAATCCCACGCCTTCGAGGTGGGCCTCGAAGCCGCCGTCGCACCGGGTGCAGGGGCACTCGCCGATCCGGGCCGCACACTGCAGGCGCTCTCCAACCTCGTCGAGAACGCGCTCCGGTGCACCCCTCCCGGGGGCAGCGTCCGCATCGCCGCGGCGCGCGGCAGGCTCGACGTCGCCGACGACGGCCCCGGTATCGAGGCTGGCGACCTCGACCGCGCCTTCGAGCGCTTCTACCTGTGGGACCGCTACGGCGCCGACCGCCCTGTCGGCACGGGGCTCGGGCTCGCGATCGTAGCGGAGCTGACGCACGCGATGGGCGGCAACGTCGCCGTCGCGAGCGAGCCCGGTGCAGGCTCGACCTTCTCCCTCCTGCTCCCGCCTGCGGACCCGCCTCCGCGCACGGCCGAGGGCGAGGCGCTTTACGTGCGTCTTACGCAGCGCTGAAAGGCCGCGAACAGTCCCCTCCTAGCGTGGGTCTTGTAAGCCAGATCTCAACAGGAGGAAACGAGATGAAGCGCAACAGGATCATCGTGGGGGCGGTAACAGCGCTGGTGGCCCTCGTCGCAGCCACCGCCGCGCTCGCGGGGGGCCCCAACGGGAAGGTGCTGTACCGGTTCGTGGGTCAGCTCCAGAGCGCACCGTCGGGCTCGTCGCTGAGCGTCGCCGTCCAGGGCGGCAACCGGCAGGCACTGCAGGCGATGCTGGGCCAGAGCCAGGTGCAGGCCTTCATGACCAGTCCGCAGACCGTGTTCCTGAAGTGGGCGAACGGCGTGCCCGCCGTGGTCAGGATCGGCGACCTCGCCCAGGGCGACTACGTCGCGATCAACATCCGGGCGCCGCGGGACGCGACGCTCGCCCAGCTGCTCGCGACCGCTCCCGGCATCGTCGGGGATCACGGCACCACCTGGAACAGGCCGGACAAGCCGCTTTACCTGTTCCGCGGCACGCTCGTCTCCACGGCCGCCGGCACGGTGACGGTGGACGTGAAGGGCGGCAACCGTCACGCGCTGCGGCTGCTGATCGGCCAGCCGGCCCGGCAGACGTTCGCGACCGGCGGCGAGACCGTCTTCCTGCACTGGCAGGGGCGCATCCCGACCGTCACCTCCGCCGCCAACCTCGAGGTCGGCGCCCG
>DAIOGR010000281.1:0-3515 GCA_036745155.1 Gaiella sp. | reverse complement strand
GCAGCGGCCCAGACACGCCACGTCGCGCATCCGAACGCGCGAGACCGTGGCATCACTCATCTAGGCGCTACGATCGCTCGCGTGAAGCGCGCTCTCGCCTGGATGGCCGGCCTCGTGGGGATCGCGGCGCTCGGGCGGCTGCTGTCGCGCCGCTCCGCTCCCGTAGCGGTGACCGAGCCGGCGCCCGCGGCAGACCCGGCGGAGGAGCTCAGGCGGCGGCTCGCGGCGCAGCGCACAGGCGACGACGACCCGCCTGCGGAGGGCTCGGAGCCATACGGTGAGACGCTCGAGGAGCGCCGCGCCCGCATCCACGAGCAGGCCCAGCGGGCGATCGACGCCATGCGGGAGCCGGGCGCTTGAGCTCGTTCGAGACGGGCCGGGGGCCAGAGCCGGCCGAGGACCTCGCCGGCTCCGTCCGCCAGCTCGCCGACCGCATCGAGGCGCTGCAGGCGGATGTCCGCCGGCTCGGCGGCCCGGCCCTCCCGAGCGGCGAGCCGGGCTGGGACGACGACGTCGAGGCCTCGCCCGCCCCGTCCTACGCCTGGGTGGGGGCGATCGAGGCGCCCCTGCGCCGCCGCCCCGCCGTCCCGCGGCTCTTGCTGGAGGCCCTCTTCCTCGCCGCCGTGGCCGTGGCTGCTGGGCTGGCCGACCTCGACGCGGCAGTGATCGCCGCGGTGATGGCCGGAGCCTGGGTGCTCGTGTCGCTGATCGAATGGGCGGCTGCCCGGGCCGAC
Organism: Gaiella sp.; assembly: GCA_036745155.1. Lineage (GTDB taxonomy): Bacteria > Actinomycetota > Thermoleophilia > Gaiellales > Gaiellaceae > Gaiella. Next base: position 2,781 of record DAIOGR010000281.1, on the reverse strand, counting down.
CGCCGCCGCGAGGAGCGCGTGCTGATGCCGCCGCCCGCACCGCCCGCGCCCGTGCCCGCGGATCCGGCGTGGTTCGTCCCACCCGTCGAGCAGACGCTGCTCGAGACGCCGGCCGACTCGGTCACCGCGGTGACGAAGCTGCCGCCCGCACCGCAGGATCTCGACGCCACCGTCGAGCGCCCGCCGGGCCCCTGATCACGCCGCCACAGGGCTGAGAACGCGTCGCACGCGCCGCGTAGGCTGTCGCGATGCTGTTCCCGACGGCGACGTTCGCGATCTTCTTCCTGATCGTGCTCCCCCTGTCGTGGCTCGCGATGCCGAAGGTGCACCGCTGGCGGCCGCTCATCGTCGTCGCCAGCTACGTGTTCTACAGCTGGTGGGACTGGCGCTTCATCTTCCTGCTCGCCGGCTGCACGATCTGGAACCAGCTGCTCGCGGTGCGCATCCACCGGGCGACGGTGCCGTCGCAGCGGCAGGCGCTGCTGTGGGTCGCGCTCGCGGGCAACCTCTCGGTGCTCGGGTACTTCAAGTACTACGACTTCTTCGTCAGCTCGAGCGACAGCCTCCTCTCGCTCGTCGGGGTCGGCGTCCCGCTCGAGCTGCAGTCGATCGTGCTGCCGGTCGGCATCTCGTTCTACACGTTCATGGCGATCAGCTACGTGGTCGACACGTACCGCGGCGACTTCGTGCCGACGACGTTCGAGAAGTTCGCCGTCTACCTCTCCTTCTTCCCCCATCTGGTGGCGGGGCCGATCGTGCGCCCGGGCGAGCTGATCCCGCAGCTCGACACGCCGCGCAGCCCACGCCGCGTCGACACGAGCCGCGCCTTCTACCTGATCGCGACGGGGCTGTTCAAGAAGGTGGTGATCGCCAACTACCTCGCCGCCAACATCGTCGACGACGTGTTCGGGGCGCCCGGGCAGCATTCGTCGTTCGAGATCCTGATCGCCGTCTACGCCTACGCGGTGCAGATCTACGCCGACTTCTCGGGCTACACCGACATCGCGATCGGGATCGCGCTGCTGCTCGGCTTCTCGTTCCCGCAGAACTTCGACTCGCCGTACGCGGCGCGGTCGATCCAGGACTTCTGGCGCCGCTGGCACATGACGCTCTCGCGCTGGCTCAGGGACTACGTGTACATCCCGCTCGGCGGCAGCCGCAAGGGCACCCTGCTGACCTACCGCAACCTGCTGCTGACGATGCTGATCGGCGGGCTCTGGCACGGGGCCGGCTGGACGTTCGTCGTGTGGGGCGCGATCCACGGGTCGGGTCTCGCCGCGGAGCGCTGGTGGAGGGGGCGTCCCGGGCATGTCGCGCCGCCGGACACGCGGGCCAGGCGGGCGCTGGAGCGGTTCGTCACCTTCCAGGTCGTCTGCTTCGCCTGGATCTTCTTCCGGGCCGACTCGTTCGGAATCGCCTGGGACACGATCACCGGCCTCGTCACCGGCTGGGGTGAGCCGTCTCCGCTCGTCACCTCGGGCGTGCTGCTCGCGATCGTGGTCGGGATCGGGTCTCAGTACCTGCCTGCGCGCCTGCCAGGCCTGCTGATGGAGCGCTTCGCGCGCCTGCCGGTGCTCGGCCAGGCGGCCGTGCTGGCGTTCGCGCTGATGCTGACGAATGCGATGGGCCCCGAGGGCGTGGCACCCTTCATCTACTTCCAGTTCTGATGGCCAGCGAACCGCATCCGAGCGCCCCGTCGGCGACCAGAGCCCGGCGTCCGCGCACGGGCGACGACGGCCGGCGGCTGGGCACGGCCGGCCACGCCCTCGCCGTCGCCGTGCTCGCGCTCGCGATCGGCTCGCTGCTGTCCGCGCCCGGTCTGCACAAGTCCGCCTACAACCAGCAGCCGGGCTGGCAGCGAGACGTGGCGCTCGCGGTGACTGGGCCGCTCGCGGGTCTCAGCAGCGCGTTGCTGCTCGACCGTCCGCGGGCGCTCGTGAAGGCCGCAATCGGGCGCAGCGGCGACGACGAGATCGACACCGCCGTCGTGATCCCGCCGGCCGGGAAGCCGGCTGTGACGAAGCCGGCGGGGCAACCAGTGACGAAGCCCGGCCCGAAGCCGGGCGCGAAGCCTCCGGCCACACCCGCCAAGGTCGCCTTCACGCCGCAGAAGAAGCTGCGCCTGTGGGTGGCCGGGGACTCGCTCGTGATCACGCCCGGGTACTCGATCGTGCGGGCCGCGGTGGCGAGCCCGGTGATCCAGTCGGTCGGGGGCGTCGACGGCCGCGTGGCCACGGGTCTCGAGCGGCCCGACGTGTTCAACTGGTTCAAGCAGATCGCGGAGCAGGTGAAGGAGCTGCGACCGGACGTCGTCGTTGTGCACTTCGGCGGCAACGACGACCACAGCTACATGACCGGGCTGCCGAAGGGGGTCACGGTCGACGGCTTCGGCACGGCGAGCTGGAGGAAGGAGTACGGCCGCCGGGTCGGGGGGGTGATGGACACGATCGCGCGCGGGGGCGGCCACACGATCTGGCTGGGCCTGCCGATCACCCGCAGCCCGGCCCAGACGCAGCGGTTCGACCTGATCAACGCGGTCGTGCTGCAGGAGGCGAAGAAGCGGCCGGCGACCGCGACCTACGTGGACACATACACGTCGTTCGCGGGCGACAACGGCGGCTACGCCGAGTACCTGGAGGACCGTCGCGGCCGCCGCGTCAAGGTGCGTGCCGGGGACGGCGTCCACTTCGAGCGGGCGGGCGGCGAGATGATCGCGCGCATGGTGCTGAAGCGGCTGAACGAGATGTTCGACCTCACGAGCTGGCGCAAGAAGGCAGCGAG
>DAIOGR010000280.1:0-3526 GCA_036745155.1 Gaiella sp. | reverse complement strand
GAGAAGTGGCCGAGTGGCTGAAGGCGGCGCCCTGCTAAGGCGTTATGGGGGTGAATGCCTCCATCGAGGGTTCGAATCCCTCCTTCTCCGTTAACGCGAGCGCAATGGGCTGCTGGCCCTGCGCTTACCTTCCTCTCATGATCATGGGCTTGCATGGTGCCCATGAGCAATTCCCCCGGGCCGTCACGGATCGAGCGGGCACGAGCGCGTTCGCGCGCGCTCAAGGTCACCGCTGCGGCAGCGGCGGCGATCCTGTTCGCCACCACGGCAGCCCTGGCACGGAGCGCACACCCCGGGGCGGTGGCGGGTAACGCCGGCAACGGCACGCTCGACGCACCCGAGCGGCTGACGGCCGAGCTGCAGCAGGAGTCCTTCGGGGCGGGCTCGATCGGCCAGGCGACGGGCGCACCCCAGGCGCAGACGCACACGTCGTGAAGACACACGGCTTCCGTGCGATGGGCTGCGAGATCGTCGTCGGCGGCGGCAAACGAGCCGAGCTCGCAGCGATCGAGCGGCTGTTCGCCCAGCGGGAGGCGCGCTTCAGCCGCTTCCGGCCCACATCGGAGCTGTCCCGCGTGAATGCCTCCCGGGCCGGGCAGCTCGTGGTCTCGCGGGAGTTCGCAGGAACGCTCGAGTTGGCCCTCCGTGCAGCGGCTCGCACCACGGGGCTCGTCGACCCGACGGTCGGAGCGGCGATCACCGAGGCCGGGTACGACCGCGACTTCTCCACCCTGACGCCCGATGTGCGCCCCGTCCGCTCCACTCCGGCCGGACGCTGGCGCGACGTGCGTGTCACCGGCACGCTGGTGACGTTGCCGTCCGGCGTCGTGCTGGACCTGAACGGCGTCGTCAAGGGGCTCGCGGTCGACGACGCACTGGCTCTTCTGTCGGGCGACGGCTTCGTAGCGGCGGGCGGCGACCTGGCCGTCCGCGGCACGTGCGTCGTGTCTCTCCCGGGTGGCGAAACGGTGGCCGTGCACGCCGGCGGTCTCGCGACGAGCGGGATCACGAGCAGGAACTGGCTCAGAGGCGGCGAGCGGCAGCACCACCTGATCGACCCAGGGTGCGGGCGCCCGAGCGGTTCCTGCTGGGCGGAGGTGACCGTCTCCGGCGCGAGCTGCCATGTCGCCGACGTGGCGGCCAAGGCTGCGTTCCTGCTCGGCGAGGAAGGGCCGCGCTGGCTCGACCGGCACGGGCTGCCGGGCCGCTTCGTCCGCCGGGACGGCGAGATCACCGCCAACACGATGTGGCGGCGCACCACCGCGGGCCAGGATGCGGAGGCCCTGTGCACGTGATCTCGAGCCCCGTCACGTGGTATGCGGCACGCGCCGGCGGCGTCGTCGCCTACGTCCTCCTCTCGACCTCGGTCGCGGTCGGCATCGCCCTCGCGGGCCGGGCGCGGCTCCCCGGACTGCCGCGGTTTGCGGTCGAGGACGTGCATCGCTTCCTCGGCCTGCTCGCCGGCACGTTCGTGGGCATCCACGTCGCCGGGATCGCCCTCGACGCAACCGTGCCCTTCTCGTTGAGTCAGCTGGTCGTGCCCTTCACCGCCTCCTACCGGCCGCTGTGGACGGGCATGGGCATCGTCGCGCTGGAGCTCCTCGTCGCGCTCGCGATCACGAACCGCCTCCGCCGCCGGATCCCCTACGGGTTCTGGCGCCGTGCCCACATGCTCAATCTCGTCGTCTGGCTGGCCGCCACGGGCCACGGCGTGATGACGGGGAGCGACCGCGACCAGGCCTGGCTGCTGGCTGTCTACTCGGTTGCGGCGGTCACGATCGCAGGAGCGCTGGCATTCCGCATCGGCCGCGTCTCGAGTCAGGTGGGCCGAGTGCTCCTACCGGCCGCCGCCTCGGCGGCGGCGCTGGCGCTCGTCCTCGGGCTCGCCTCGATCCGGGAGACGCCACCCAGGTCGAGCACCCCGGTATCGGCCCCCACGGGCTTCGCGGGGGACTTCTCCGGCACCATCTCGACCGAGGTCGGACAGGCCACTCAGCTCGTCTCGGTCTCGGGCACCGCAGGCGACACTTCGAAGGTCCGTTTCAGGATCGACCTCGTCACGGCCGGTAACGACGTGATCGACACCTCGCTGCAGCTGCGCTTCCACGAGACGACGAGCGTGGACGTCTGCTCGGGGGCGCTGAGCGCGATCGACAACGCCGGCTTCAGCGGAACCTGCACCCTGTCCGACGGAAGCACCCGCACGGTGCAAGGAACGTGGGCGGTCCGCGACAGCGCCGTGCACGGACGACTGACGAGCCGGGCCTAGCGAGGAGCCCGAGCGCGTACGCACGATAGGGTCGCCCGGTGGACTGGGCGCCGCCGACGTCGCACAGAGACCTCGGGAGCTTGCCCGGGAGGGCTTCGTGAGCTCGGGCCTGCGCCGGATCGGGCCGAAGCGCGTCGGCCTGGGCCTCATCGGCTTCGCGGTCGTGGTGGCGACGTTCGTCTTCGTCCTACCGCAGATCGCGGACTACCGAGACGTCTGGGACGTGGTCGAGCGCCTCTCCTGGCGGTGGCTCGTCGCTCTGGCGGCCGCCACGGCCCTCAACGTGACGACGTTCGCGCCGCCCTGGCAGGTTGCGCTCCCGGGTCTGCGCTTCCTGCCGGCGCTCACGATGACGCAGGCCTCGACGGCACTCTCGATCGTGGCGCCCGGCGGCGTCGCCGTCGGCATGGCCGGGCAGGTCGGGATCCTGCGTGGGTGGGGCTTCGCGGGCTCTCTGATCGCCCGGGCCGTCACCCTGACCAGCCTCTGGAACCAGTTCGCGAACCTGTTCTACCCCGTGGTCGCCGTCTTCCTGCTGGCGCTCTCCGGCCAGCCGACAGCCGTGCTCGCGACGGCGGCGTTCGTCGGCGTGGCGATCCTCGGCGTGGCGGTGACGGCGCTCGGGCTCGTGCTCTACAGCGACCGGATGGCCGAGGACATCGGCGACGCCGCAGCAGGAGGGGCGAACTGGGCGCTCGGCAGGCTGAGGCGCAGGCCTGTCGGTTGGAGCGGCAGGAGCTTCGAGCGCTTCCGGCGGGACGCGGTCGACCTGCTGCGGCGCCGTTGGCACCTGCTCACGCTCGCCACGTTCGCCGGCAGCCTCACCGTGTTCGTCGTGCTCGTCGTCTCGCTGCGGGCCTTCGGCGTGGGCCCTGCCGAGGTGACCTTGATCGAGGCGTTCGCCGCCTGGTCGCTGGCACGCCTCCTGGGCAGCATCCCGATCACGCCCGGGGGCATCGGGGTCGTCGAGCTGAGCCTCACCGGGACGCTGGTCGGGTTCGGCGGCGCCAATGCCGAGGTCGTTGCGGCCGTGCTCGTCTACCGCTTTCTCACGATGGTGCCGACGCTCGTGCTCGGGCTCGCGTCCGCCGCGACGTGGCGCCGCCATCGCCTCTCCGCGTAGCCGGGCCGCCGTCCCGCCCGTGCGGGTACCCTTTCGCGGCCGAGGAGAGGTGGCAGAGCGGTCGAATGCGGCGGTCTCGAAAACCGTTACGGGTCGTTAGGCTCGTCGAGGGTTCAAATCCCTCCCTCTCCGCT
>DAIOGR010000279.1:0-3547 GCA_036745155.1 Gaiella sp. | reverse complement strand
GCGCGAGCCGAACCACTTCGAGCTCGCCGTCTTCTCGCTGCTCTGGTCGGAGCACTGCGGCTACAAGCACTCGGCGCTGCTGCTGCGCCGCTTGCCGAGCGCAGGAGCCCGCGTCCTGCAGGGCCCGGGTGAGAACGCCGGGGTGCTCGACCTCGGCGACGGCCTCGCCGTCGCCTTCAAGGCCGAGAGCCACAACCATCCCTCGGCCGTCGAGCCGTTCCAGGGGGCGGCGACGGGCGTCGGCGGGATCCTGCGCGACATCATCGCGATGGGCGCGCGACCGGTCGCCCTGCTCGACGCACTGCGCTTCGGCGCGCCCGACCACCACTTCTCGGAGGCGGTCGGCGGCATCGGCCACTACGGCAACTGCGTCGGGGTGCCGAATGTCGGCGGCGAGGTCGTGTTCGACGACGTCTATGCGTCCAACTGCCTCGTCAACGCCATGTGCGTGGGGCTGCTCCCGGCGGAGCGGATCACGCGGGCCAGGGCGACCGGCGCCGGCTCCCTCCTCGTGCTCTACGGCGCCACGACGGGCCGGGACGGCATCGGGGGCGCCTCCGTGCTCGCGAGCCAGGAGCTCGGCGAGGAGTCCCAGGACAAGCGCCCGTCCGTGCAGGTCGGCGACCCGTTCACGGGCAAGCGGCTGATCGAGGTCTCGGTCGAGCTCGTCGAGCGCGGCCTCGTCGAGTCGCTGCAGGACTGCGGCGCCGCGGGGCTCGCGTCCTCGCTCTCCGAGATGGCAGCCGACTACGGCATCGACGTCCACCTCGACCGCGTGCCGCAGCGGGAGGAGGGGATGGAGCCGTGGGAGGTGATGATCTCCGAGTCACAGGAGCGGATGGTGGCGATCGTGGCGCCCGAGCGGCTGGCCGAGGTCGAAGCGGTGATCGACCGGTGGGAGCTGCACCGGGCCGTGATCGGCGAGGTGACGGCGAGCGGCGAGCTGCGGGCACTGTGGGAGGACGAGGTCGTCGGCGCGGTCCCCGCCCGGCACCTGACGGACGACTGCCCGCGCTACGTCGTCGAGCAGGAGGCACGGGAGGCGCCGCCGGAGGTGCCGATCCGGCAAGCGCCCCCGGCTGCCCAGGCGCTCGTGGAGCTGCTCGGCTCTGACGCCCTGCGCTCGCGCGCCTACGTCTACCGGCGGTTCGACCAGCTCGTCCAGTCCCGCACCGTGCGGAGGCCGGGGCTCGATGCCGCCGTCCTACGGCTGCGCCCCTCGTACCGAGGGCTCGCCTTGACGCTCGACGGAACGGGGCGGATCGGGTCGCTCGACCCCTTCCTCGGGGGCGCGCTCGCCATCCTCGAGGCGGCGCGCAACGTCGCCTGCGCCGGGGGCGAGCCTCTCGGCTTCACCGACTGCCTCAACTTCGGCAACCCCGAGAAGCCGGAGGTGGCGTGGGAGCTCGCCCAGTCGATCGAGGGGATGGCGCAGGCGTGCGAGGCGCTCGGGCTGCCGATCGTCTCCGGCAACGTCTCGCTCTACAACGACACCGAGGGACGCTCGATCCATCCCACCCCGACGGTCGGGTGCGTCGGGCTCGTCGCCGACGTCCGCCGCGTGCCGGGCGCCTGGCGCGAGGGCGACGCCATCGTGCTCGCCGCGGCAGGGGCGCCGGCGCTGCCGGGCTCCGAGTACCAGGCGCGCTACGGCACCGTCTCCGGCCGGCCGGCCGCGCTCGACCTCGCCGCCGAGGCGACCCTGGTCGAGGTCGTCCACCGCATGGCGCCGCGCTGCTCGCTGGCCCACGACGTGTCGGACGGCGGCCTCGCGGTCGCACTCGCCGAGGCCGCGATGCACTCCGGCTTCGGCGCCCGCCTCGATCTGCCGCAGGACGCGGCGACGCTCTTCGGGGAGGGGCCCGGCCAGGTGATCCTCGCGCTCCCCGCCGACCAGGTCGAAGTCGACCCGCTCGGCTCCGACGTCGGCATTCGTCGCATCGGCGAGGTCGGCGGAGACTCGATTCTGGGCGTGCCCGTGTCCGACCTCCGCGCCGCCTGGGAGAGCAGCTGATGTGCGGCGTGTTCGGCATTCGCTCCGTCGAGCGTGACGTGGCGCGGCTCTCCTACTTCGCGCTGTTCGCCCTGCAGCACCGGGGCCAGGAGTCGGCCGGCATCGCCGTGTCCGAGGGCGGCCAGCTGACGGTGCTGCGCGACATGGGGCTCGTGGCGCAGGTGTTCAACGAGCAGCAGCTGCAGGCGCTGCCCGGCGAGGTCGCGATCGGCCACACCCGTTACTCGACCACCGGCGGCGTCCACTGGTCGAATGCCCAGCCCCTCGTCCATCACGGCCGCGCCCGCACCGTGGCGCTCGGGCACAACGGCAACCTCACGAACTCGGGCTCGCTTCGCGACGAGCTCGTCGCCGACGGGATCCGCTTCGGCTCCACGTCCGACACCGAGGTGATCGCCGCCCTGATCGCGCGCGACGACGCTCCGCTCGCAGAGGCAGTCGCCAACACGATGGCGAGGCTGGAGGGCGCCTACTCGGTGACGGCGCTCGTCGGCGACACGCTCGTCGCCTTCCGCGACCCGCATGGGATCCGGCCGCTGACGCTCGGGCGCATCGGCGCCGACTGGGTCGTGGCTTCGGAGAGCTGTGCGCTCGATCTGATCCGCGCAACCGTCGAGCGCGACGTCCGCCCGGGTGAGATCGTGATCGTGGACGCGGCGGGTCTCCGGAGCGTGCAGGCGGTGCCCGAAGGCCGCGGTGCCCTCTGCATCTTCGAGCACGTCTACTTCGCCCGTCCCGACTCGCGGCTCGGCGGCACCGAGGTGCACACGGCCCGCGTGCGCATGGGCGAGCGCCTGGCCGAGGAGGCGCCGGTGGAGGCCGACCTGGTGATGCCGATCCCCGATTCGGGCACGCCCGCGGCGATCGGCTTCGCCCGGGCTTCGGGGATCCCGTACGACGAGGGCCTGATCAAGAACCGCTACGTGGGGCGCACGTTCATCCAGCCCGACCAGGAGCTGCGCCGGCAGGGCATCCGGCTGAAGTTCCATCCGCTCGACGAGATCGCAGGCAAGCGCGTCGTCATCGTCGACGACTCGATCGTGCGCGGCAACACGATGCAGCAGCTCGTGTCCATGCTCGTCGACGCCGGTGCCGCGGAGGTGCACGTGCGGGTCTCGTCGCCCCCTGTGGTGTCCCCGTGCTTCTACGGGATCGACATGGCCGACGAGGATGAGCTGGCGGCCGCCCACCGCTCGGTCGAGCAGATGCGCGAGCACGTGGGCGCGACCTCGCTGCACTACCTCTCGGTCGAGGGGATGCAGGCGGCCACCCGCATGCCCGAGGGATCGGTCTGCCGCGCGTGCTTCACACGGGAGTATCCGACCCGGGTGCCCGAGCAGCGCAACCTCGCGAAAATGCGCTTCGAGCCCGTCGTGCCGGCCTAGTGGGGCTTGTCGCAACGTTCGACTACATGCTCGGGCGCAACGTTTCCTCAACCCCCACCAGCACAGGCCCTCTCGTCCCTCTCGATCGTCTAGATTCGCCGTGTGGGAGAGCAGGAGCAGACCTATGCGGCCGCAGGGGTCTCGCTCG
>DAIOGR010000278.1:0-3549 GCA_036745155.1 Gaiella sp. | reverse complement strand
TCTGAACGGACCTCCTTCGTCGGGAACGAGCCCAGTATGCCTGACGATCGGGCCGGCAGCCACGGGGCGATGCCGCTGCGGGCGCTCCACGGCGGCGCCCGCGCCCAGTTCCTGCGTGTCGCCGCCCGGGCCGGGCAGCAGCCCGGTCACGCCAGGTCGGCGAGCACGGCTTCTGCTGCCCGGCGCCCCGACGCGAGCGCGCCGTTCAGCGACGGGTGCTCGCGGTGGTCGCCGCACGCGTACAGGCCGTCCGCGAGCCGGGCCGGTCGCTGCGGCGAGGCGCCGACCGGGTACGCCGGCAGCGCGCGCGGGAGGCGGTACGAGCGCAGGTGCCGCCAGCCGTCCACGGCACCTCCGAACCAGGAGCGAAGCTGTGCACGCAGCGCTTCCAGGTCAGCCTCGGCGGCGCCCAGGGTGGAGACGGAGACGAGCGCCCGGCCGGGGGGCGCATACGCAGGCGCGACCTCGCTCGGCACGCAGAGGTTGTTGATCGGGCCGGCCTCGCCGCTCAGCGCGAGCCAGGGGCCCGGCAGCGGTGCAGCCGGCGCGTCGAAGTACGTGCAGGTGACCCCGTTCCACCCGTGCTCGGGCTCGTCGAGCAGGCCTGCCGTGGCGACGACGACGGCGGTGGCCCGGAGCTGCTCGCCGCTCTCGAGCGACACCGCGTGCGGCCCTGCCGTCGCAACCGCGGCGCCGGTGCGCACGTCCAGCCCGTCCGTGAGCTGCGCGGGGATCGCTCCCATGCCCCGGGCAGGCAGCGCCGCCGGTCCCGTCGCGAATGCGTCGAGCACGAAGTCGAGGAACCTGCTCGACGTTTCCAGCCCCGGCTCCAGGAAGATGCCGCGCAGGAAAGGCGCGAAGAAGGCTTCGAGAGCCTGCCGCGAGACGCCGGCGGCACGCAGGGCGTCGAGCGCGGTCGTCTCGTCGGCGCGCCCCCGCAGCAGCCTCAGCACGGCGGCGCCGTCCTTCAGCCCGACCACTCCTCCTGCGAGCGTCCGCAGGCCGCGCAGCGGCGACTCCCGCGGGTCGGAGACGCGTCGGAAGCGCCCGGCGGTCCGCACGATCGCACCACGGGCGAAGTCGTGCAGCTCGAGGCGATCGAGGTCGAGCAGGCGGCGCGCCTCCGGGTAGGCCCGCGGCAGCACCTGGAACCCGTGGTCGAGCAGAAAGCCGTCGACCTCGTCCGTGCGCACCCGGCCGCCCGGCGTCGTGTCCCGTTCGAGCACCGTCGGTGTCAGGCCGGCCGCTGCCAGCGTGCGTGCGCAGGCCAGGCCGGCCACGCCGGCTCCGACCACGATCACGCTGTGCTCGACGCTCACCGCGCGAGCCTACCGCGGCCCGCTGCTCTCAGCTGCGGAGGGCCTGCTCGAGCGCGGCGTCGAGCTCCGGGCGGCCGAACGCGAATCCGGCTGCGGTCAGGGCTGCCGGCTGGACGCGCTGGCCGCCGAGCAGCATCTCCTCTCCCATCTGCCCGAACAGCGCCTTCACGGCGAAGGCGGGGAGGGGGAAGACGGTCGGCCGGTGCAGCGCGCGCCCCAGCGCCTTCGTGAAATCCCGGTTCGTGACGGCACCCGGCGCGGTCACGTTGACGGCACCCGTGAGGGGCTGCTCGAGGGCGAACAGGTACGCGGCGACGACATCGTCGAGGCCGACCCAGCTCCACCACTGCCGGCCGCTGCCCACGCGGCCTCCGGCACCGAGCCTGAACGGGGTCAGCAGCTTCGCGAGGGCACCGCCCTGCCGCGAGAGCACGATCCCCTGTCGCAGGTGCACGGTGCGGATGCCGGCCGCCCTCGCCGGCTCGGCGGCGTGCTCCCAGGCATCGACGACGTCGGCGAGGAAGCCGCTGCCGCGCGGCGACGCCTCCGTCAGCACCTCGTCGCCCCGGTCGCCGTAGTAGCCGGTGGCCGAGGCGCAGAGGAGGACGGACGGCCGGCGCTCGAGGTGAGCGGCCGTCTCGGCGAGGAGCCTCGTGCCCTGCACGCGGGATGCGAGCACGCGCTCCCGCGTCTTCTCGGTCCAGCGCTTGCCGATGTTCTCGCCCGCGAGATGGACGATCGCGTCGACGCCCTCCACCGCTCCGGAGTCGATCGAGCCCCCGTCCGGGTCCCAGCCCACCTCGCCCGGGCCGGCCGGCTCGCGGCGGACGAGCGCGATCACGTCGTGGCCGGCGGCCCGCAGCGCGGGCAGGAGCGCCGATCCGATCAGGCCGGAAGCGCCGGAGACGACCACCTTCATGGACAAAATCTATACAACAGAGCGGGAGCAGCGCAAGCGCGGGCGTCAGTGCAGGCGGCGTGAGAGGATCTGCGCGTGGACGTCGACGCGATCGTTGCGCGTGTGTGGCCCGGCCGCAGGGCAACGGTCGAAGTCCTCGGCGGCGGCATCACGAACCACAACTTCAAGGTGACGCTGGACGACGGCGTGTACGTCCTCAGGATCGCGGGGCGCGACACCACGCTGCTCGGGATCGACCGGAACGTCGAGCACGAAGCCTCGCTTGCCGCAGCCGCGGTCGGCGTCGGCCCGGAAGTGGTCGCGTTCGTCGAGCCCGAGGGCTACCTGGTGACGCGCTTCATCGACGGCGAGATCGTCCCGCTCGAGCGCATGCGCGAGCCCGAGACGATCAGGCGGGTCGCACAGTCGCTGCGGGCCATCCACGCCGGCCCGTCGCTGCCCGCGCGCTTCAGCTCCTTCCGCGTCGTCGAGGACTACCGGACGACGGCGTTTGCGCACGGCACGGAGGTTCCACCCGCATACGCGTGGGCGAGGCAGATCGCCCGCCGTATCGAGCGCGCGCGCGGCGCGTACCCCGAGCGACCGTGCCACAACGACCTGCTCAACGCGAACTTCATCGACGACCACACCGGCAGGATCCGGATCGTCGACTGGGAGTACGCCGGCATGGGCGATCCGTTCTTCGACCTCGCCAACTTCTCGATCAACCACGAGCTCGATGCCGATGGACGGCGGCTGCTGCTGGAGGCGTATTCCGGGTCGCTGCGCGCCGGAGACGAGCGTGCGCTCGACCTGATGCGCTTCATGTCCGACTTCCGCGAGGCCATGTGGGGCGTGGTGCAGAGCGCCGTCTCCGCGATCGACTTCGACTTCGGCGCCTACACCGGAGAGCACTTCGAGCGCATGCAGGCGACGGCCACCGAGCCGGGGTTCGTCGCAGCGCTCGGCTAGCGCGCCGTCTCGAAACGTTCGACCCGAAACGGGCGCGCGAAGCGCGCTAGCGCGAGTGCCAGAACACCGCCGCGGCCGCGGTTGCCTCTGCCGCGAGGCTCACGAGCGCGACGAGCTTCAGCCAACGTGGTACGTGCCGCATGAGACGAATATCGGCCGGGCGGGCGCGATCCTGAAGGGGCGCTCTTCGCACGCCCGGGTAACGGGCGGAAGCTCTAGCCGATCCAGGATTGGCCGTTCCAGAACGCCTGCAGCCTGCCTCGACGCGACAGCTCGAGCTGGATCTCGTCGGGGCGGGCGAGGCTCGGCGTCGCGTGCACGGTGATGCCGGCCTCGTCGTGGACGACCTCGAAGACACGC
>DAIOGR010000277.1:0-3556 GCA_036745155.1 Gaiella sp. | reverse complement strand
GCCAGCGACACGTACTTCCGGCCGAGCGCGTCCTTGGCGGCACCGAAGACGGTGCTGACGAGGCCGAGCGCCTCGGCCAGCTGCGCCGGCTCGAGGCCGGCGAGGATACGTGTCCACGTTGCCGCTTCGAGCGCGTTGAACGCGGCCTGTACCTCCGAGAGGTCGTAGCCCGCGGCGAACCGCGCCTCCGCCACATCCTGCGCATACTCGACGACCGGTGTGAGGTCACGTGCGGTCACAGCCGTCACGAGGTGCTCGAACAGCGTGTCGAGGCGTTCTTCGACCGCGGCCGTGCCCGCCGACTCGTAGTGGCGTTCGTGCAGACGCGCGAGAGCGCTCTCTGCCTCTCGAACGATCGGCGCACGCTCTCGGACGAGGAACTCGACCGTCTCCATCTCGCTCCTTCCCTGTGAGGCAACCCTAGCGTGGTACGGCCTGCCGCACCTCCATTCACGTGGTGCCCGGACTGCCCGCGCCTGGCACCGCTGCCAACCTGCGCGCACGACCTCGCACCTCTCTGCCAAGGAGCCCGTACCCGTGACCACGATCGACACCAACACCATCCTCCAGACCCTGCAGAGGCGCTTCAAGGGCGCCGTGATCGAGCCCGACAGCGACGGCTGGGACACCGCCACGCAGGCGTTCAACCTGGCCTTCACCCAGCAGCCCGAGCTCGTGGCCGTGCCGGTCGACGAGCAGGACGTCGTCACCATCGTCGAGTTCGCCCGCGCGAACGGCATGCAGGTGGCGCCTCAGCGGACCGGCCACAACGCCGAGCCGCTCGGCACGATGGACAACGTCATCCTCGTCAAGACCGACGCCCTGCAGGGCGTCGAGATCGACGTGCGGCGCCGCAGCGCCCGCGTGCGCAGCGGCTCCAAGTGGGGGGACGTCGTGCCCCGCGCCTCCGAGCTCGGCCTGGCCGCGCTCCACGGCTCCACGCCCGACGTGAGCGTCGCCGGCTACTCGCTGGGGGGCGGCGTGGGCTGGTACGCCCGCAAGCTCGGCCTCTCCGCCAACAGCGTCACCGCGATCGAGCTCGTCACCGCCGACGGGCGCCTGCGCCGCGTCGACCAAGACCATGACGCAGAGCTCTTCTGGGCGCTGCGGGGCGGCGGCGGCAACTTCGGCATCGTCACAGCGCTGGAGGTGCAGCTGTACTCCATCCCGGAGATCTACGCCGGTGTCCTCTTCTTCCCGTGGGAGCGCTCGGCCGAGGTGCTCCATGCCTGGAACGCCTGGACGCCCACGGTGCCGGACGAGGTGACGTCGGTCGGCCGGATCCTCCAGTTCCCGCCGCTGCCGGAGCTGCCCGAGCCGCTTCGCGGTCAGAAGTTCGCCGTCGTCGAGGCGGTCTACATGGGCGACGAGGCGAGCGGTGCCGAGCTCTTGCGCCCGCTGCGCGAGCTCGGGCCGGCGCTGGACACGTTCGCGATGGTGCCGCCCGCCGGCATCTCCGAGCTGCACATGGACCCGCCGGAGCCGGTGCCCTACACGGGCGAGGGGCAGATGCTCGGCACTCTCCCCGCGGCCGCCATCGACGCGTTTGTCGCCGCCGCCGGCCCCGGATCCGGGTCGCCTCTCGTCTCGGCCGAGATCCGCCATCTCGGCGGCGCGCTCCTCCGGGACGCACCCCACCACGGCGCGCTCGCCACGTTCGACGCCTCGCATCTCACGTTCGGCATCGGCATGGTGTTCGACGACGAGACCTACCAGGCAAACCGCGTCCAGCTGGCCCGGCTCGCGGACGCATTCGCCCCCTACGACAGCGGCCGCCAGTACCTCAACTTCACCGAGGAGGAGACCGACCCGGCACGGTTCTACCGGGCGGACGCCTACCGGCGACTCCAGGCCGTGAAGGCCCAGGTCGACCCGGACAATGTCTTCCGGGCGAACCACCCCATCCCGGCGGCTGACTGAGAAGCCACGAGCGGGGGCCCGCCGCTGGGCGGCCCCCCGCACGATCGGGTCGTCGCCCGCGGCACCGTAAGATCCGGCGGTGCCCTCGTTCGTCGTCGGCGACGTCCACGGTCATCGCGACGTGCTCGCACGGCTGCTCCGGGATGCGGGCCTCATCGACGCACACGAGCGCTGGTCGGGAGCAGACGCCAAGCTGTGGCTTCTCGGTGACCTCGTCGACCGGGGGCCGGACGGCTTCGGCTCGATCGAGCTCGTGATGCGGCTCGAGCAGGAGGCCGCGGGGAACGTGCGCTGTCTGCTCGGGAACCACGAGGCCCTGACTCTCGCGGTCGCCCGCTACGCCGATCACGCCATCGACATCGGGCTGACGTTCAGGGGCCTGTGGCTGATCAACGGCGGCAGTGTCCGGGATCTCGAGCGGATGCGGCCGCGCCACCTCACCTGGATCGAGCAGTTGCCCGCCGCAGCTCGCGACGGCAGCTGGTTGATCGTCCACTCCGACACGGACTCGTATCTCCGCCTCGGCTCCACCCTCGCTGCGGTCAACGGCGCGGCCCGAGAAGCGTTGAGCCACGGTGGGCCGGGTCCGCTCGGGCGACTGCTCGACGTGCTCTCCGACCGCGGCGCCTTCTCCGATCCCGCTCGCCTCGATCGTGTGCTCGAGACGCTCGGCGGCTCGAGGGTCGTGCACGGTCACACGCCCATTGCCTCCATCGTCGGCAGGGATCCGTCCCGGATCACCGCTCCCCTCGTCTATGCGGGCGGGCGGGCGGTCGACGTCGACCACTGCCTCTTCGCCGGAGGCCCCGGGTTCGTCGTCGAGCTCGACGGAGTGGGCGCCGGTGCCGACACGGTGCGGGTACGTCGGAGTCGCTTCGGGCTACGCCGCCGCCGCGCCTGAGCCGGCCACGGATCAGCCCGAGAGCAGCGAGCGGACGGCGGCTGCGATCTCTGCAGGCCCCGGCAGCGTCCCGAGCTCGAGCTCCTTCTGGTACGGAATCGGGTGCGAGGGCGCCCCGACGCGGACGACGGGAGCATCGAGCTCCCAGAAGCAGTGCTGAGCGACGTGCGCAGCGATCTCTGCGCCGAAGCCGCCGAACTGCGCCGCCTCGTGGACGACCACCAAGCGGCTCGTCTTCGCGACCGACGCGACGATCGCCTCGGTGTCGAGCGGCGCCAGCGTCCTCGGATCGAGCACCTCGATGCTCAGCCCCTCGGCTTCGAGCTCGCGCGCGACCCTCAGCGCGTGAGGCACCATCGCGCCGAGAGCGACGACCGTGGCGTCCGTGCCGGCACGGACGACGCGGGCCTTTCCGAGCGTCACCGCGTAACGCTCCTCGGGCACCGGCACGGGGTCGCCGAAGAAGAGGAGCTTCTGCTCGAGGAAGATCACCGGGTTGTCGTCCCGGATCGCCGCCGAGAGCAGGCCCTTCGCGTCGAACGGATTCGACGGCATCACCACGACGAGCCCCGGAAGGTGGGCGAACAGGGCCTCGAGGCTCTGGGAGTGCTGCGCGCCGAGCCGCACGCCGGCACCGGACACCATCCGCAGCACGAGCGGCATGGTCGCCTCGCCGCCCGTCATGAACCGGAGCTTCGCCGCCTGGTTCATGATCTGGTCGAACGCGACGCCGGC
>DAIOGR010000276.1:0-3564 GCA_036745155.1 Gaiella sp. | reverse complement strand
GAGGTCGTGACGGCGGAGCCGGCGGAGCTCGTCGTGCGCTGGCGCGACGAGACGAGCAGGTTCGTGGTGCGCAACGGAGCCGTCGGGATCGAGACCCGGGTCGGCGGAGCGCCCCTGATGGTGATCGCCGAGCTCGGCGACCAGACGGATCGCCTGGTTCAGGCCTACCTGGCCGACCCAAGCCTCCGTGCTTCAGTGGCAGTCTGCGACCTCGGCCGCCTCGAGCGCATCGGAGCCGTGCGTTCGAGCGCGTTCGTGTACTTCGAGTGGTTCCTGAGGGACACGTACGGCGTCAAGCTGCTACCGGCAGCCGCGTTCACCATGGGCCTGATCGACCGCGGCATCCTGTCGCTCGGCATGGGTTGAGCGACCGCCTCCGTTGACATGTCAGACTGGGGGCGTGCCGGTCGCCCGCGACGACTTCTTCCACATCATGAGCGCCTTCCCGACGGGGGTCGCAATCGTGACCACGCTCGAGCCGGACGGCACGCCCCGAGGCCTCACGACGAATGCGGTCACGAGCGTCTCGGCAGAGCCGCCGATCCTGCTCGTGTGCGTCGACCGCAACTCGCGTACCCTGCCGGCCCTGCTGCACTCGAAGCGGTTCGTCGTCAACTTCATGCGTGACGACTGCGCCGACCTCTGCAACCTGTTCGCCTCCAAGGCGGACGACAAGTTCTCCGACGTCTCGTGGACGCCGGGGCTCGGAGGCGTGCCGATCCTGCACGAGGGGGCCGTCGCTCACGCCGAGTGCTCGACGCTCGAGGAGCACGAGATCGGCGACCACGTCGTCGTCACCGGGCTCGTCGAGGGCGGAGCGCCGCCCGATCCCGACGAGGTGCCGATCGTCTGGTTCCGCAAGTCGTTCGCCAGCGCGCCGGCGCCGCCCGACCCCGTGTAAGGGGCCCATGAGGGCAGGCAGGACGACGCCTGCATGGTGGCGAAACGAGTAAAGGTGCGCCTTCAGGTCGCCATCGTTGCCGCGGTGGGCGCTGCGCTCCTCCTCGCCGGCACAGCCGCAGCCTCGAGCCAGAGCGTCGCCGCGCTCCAGGTCGCGCTGCGCGCGCGCGGGCTCTACACAGGGCAGGTCGACGGCGTCGCCGGCCCGATCACGAGGAAGGCGATCGTCACCTTCCAGCGCAGGCATGCCATTCCTGCCAGCGGGCGCCTCGGGAAGCGCACCCGGCGGGCACTGGGCCGGCTGGGCGCGCCGTTGCTCGGCCAGCGCGAGCTCGGCGTCGGCGCCCGCGGGTGGGATGTCTCCGCGCTCGAGTTCCGGCTCGTCCGCTACGGCCTCGCGCGCACCTCGGTGGACGGCCGTTTCACCGCGACCACGGCAGCGGCCTTGCGGAACTTCCAGCGTGCTAGGGGCTTGGCGGCTGACGGGATCGCCGGCCCGCGCACGTATCGCGCCCTGGCCCGTGGTGCGCCGGGCAGCCGTGGGCGCCGCGCGCCAATACGTACACACGTCGTCAGCCCGGGCGAGGGCTTCTACGCCATCGCCGCCCGCTACCACGTCGCGGCGCGCTTGCTGGCGCGGAGGAACGGCCTCCTGCTCACGAGCCTGCTCGTGCCCGGGCAGCGTCTCCGTCTCCCTGCCGGCGCACGGGTGGCGGTGCCGTCCCCGACGGGCTCCCGCGCCGCGCCGGCTCCTGCGGCGCTCATCCACGTCGTGCGGCCGGGAGAGGGCTTCTACGTGATCGCGGCCCACTGGAGCGTGAGCCCCTGGGAGCTCGCGCGCGTCAACGGCCTCTCGCTCGCAAGCGTGCTCGTGCCCGACCAGCGCCTGCGGCTCCCCGCCGGCGCCCGCCCTGCCGGCGGGCTTGCGCCGGCGAGCAGGGACGCCGTGCGGGCCGCCATCGACCGCTGGTCCGCCTCCTACGGCGTCGACGCGCGCCTCGCCCGGGCGCTCGCCTGGATGGAGTCGGGCTTCCAGCCCGACGTCGTCTCGAACGTGGGGGCGATCGGGGTCATGCAGCTCCTGCCGGAGACCTGGGAGTGGGTCGACGCGATCCTGATCGGCGCAAGGACACCGCGCACGTACGAGGGGAACGTGCAGGCGGGAGTGCGCTACCTGAAATGGCAGCTCGACGAGTTCGGCGGCGATTCCCGGCTCGCACTCGCCGGCTACTACCAGGGTGCGCGCGCCGTGCGCGAAATCGGCCTCTACGACGACACGAAGCAGTACGTGTCGGTGATCATGCAGCTCTACGGCTCGGTCTGAGCGGTCGCGAAGCCGGTCGCCTCGGCGAGCGTCAGCAGCGCGCCCTCGCGCCGGCCACGGGCGAAGGCTGGGCCGTCGGCGCGAAGCACGAGCGCCTCGAGCTCGGCATGGTGCTTCTCCCACTGTCCGACCCGGCCGGCGGCCGCTTCGGTCTCGACCGCCCCCCACAGCCGCCCCGCCCGCTCGGCGTCGCCACCCCCGGCGGCGATGATGGCGAGCTCGGCGACGGAAAAGAGGATGTTCTGCCGGCCCCCGAGCGCCATTGCGAGGTCGAGCGCGCGGCGGGCGTGGGCTTCGGCGGCGTCGAGGTTACCGAGCTCGCGCTCGAACATGGCGGCACTGTGGAGCTGCCCCGTCTCCCACCAGTCCCAGCCGACGTCGCGGGCGATCGCCGCGCTCTCGAGCGCGAGCTCGAGCGCCAGCGCGAGATCGCCGGCCTTGTAGGCCCGCTCTACGAGGAAGCCCAGCGCCTGCGACTCCCCGAGCCGCAGGCCGAGCTCCCGGGCCGTCCGGAGAGCATCCTCGAGCAACGGCCAGGCGGCTTCCGCCTCGCCCCTCATCACCATGTTCGCGGCGATCCGGAAGCGCAGGTGGGCGACGTCGGCCGGCGCGTCGCAGGCGGTGAAGAGCTCGAGGCTCTGCCGGTAGCAGGGAGCGGCGCGCTCGTGCTCGCCGAAGATGTCGAGCGAGCCGCCCAGGGCCCGCAGGGCGCCGGCGCGGAGCCTCGGCTCGGCGTCGGCGGCGAGCGCCAGCAGCCGCTCGAGCCACGACGCTCCCTCCACCGGGTCGCGCACGACCCAGAAGGCCTCGAGCGACGCGGCGAGGACGAGACCCCGTCGGGGGTCGTGCGACGACGCCCACTCGAGCACGGAGCGCACGTTGTCGATCTCCGGGGCGACGAGGTCGAAGTCCCATCGCTCGGGAGCTTCGATCACCGGGCGGGTGCCCGCACGGTCGGCGAGCGCGATCAGACGGTCGGCCTGCGCCCGCCGCAGCACGTCTTCCTCGCCCGACGCTTCCAGGCGCTCCCGCGCGAACTCGCGAATGGTCTCGAGCATCCAGAACCGCTCCTGCGCGTCCGATTCCGTGCGACGGCGGAGGAGGCTCTTGTCGAGCAACGAGGCGAGCGTGTCGAGGCTCGCCTCGCAGACGTCCTCGGCGTCCTCGAGCGTGCACCCGCCGCGGAAGACCGCGAGCCTCGCGAAGATCCGCCGCTCGTCGTCGTCGAGAAGATCGTGGCTCCAGGCGATCGTCGCCCGCAAGGTGGCATGGCGCTCGTCCGCGTCGCGCGTGCCCTTGAGCAGGTCGAGCCGTTGCGCTATGCGCTCCAGCAGCTGCTC
>DAIOGR010000275.1:0-3570 GCA_036745155.1 Gaiella sp. | reverse complement strand
CTTCCTGTCCGGGGTGCCGGTGGAAGTCGTGGCACTTCCCGGGCAGGAACGTCGCTTCGATCGCGACGATGCCGGCGAGGCCGTCGCGCGGGCCGCTCACCTGGGCGAACACGCCCCAGTCGTGCTGCTGCCGGTCGAGCGCCGAGGCCGGCTTGAACGTCTCCGCCACCTATGCCCCTTTCACCGGGATCGCCTTGAACCGCTTCATGTTCTCCGTCATCGCCACTTCGGTCGGGAGCCGTTCCATCGACGACGCGCCGAAAAAGCCGACGACGCCTTCCGTGCGGGCGATCACATAGGCGGCGTCGTCCGGCTCGGCGATGGGGCCGCCGTGGCACAGCACGATGATCTCCGGGTTGATGCGCTTCGCCGCATCGCACATGTCCTGCACGAGCACCACCGACTGGTCGAGCGTCTTGGCGCTCTCGGCACCGATCGCGCCGCCGGTCGTCAGGCCCATGTGCGGCACGAGCACGTCCGCCCCGGCCTCCGCCATGGCCACCGCCTCGTCCGGCGTGAACACGTAGGGAGCGGTGAGCAGGTCCTTCTCACGGGCGAGCCGGATCATGTCCACCTCGAGCCCGTAGCCCATGCCCGTCTCCTCGAGATTCCGCCGGAACGTGCCGTCGAAGAGGCCGACGGTGGGGAAGTTCTGCACGCCGCTGAAGCCGATGCGCTTCACCTCGTCGAGGAAGACATCCATCAGCCGGAACGGGTCGGTGCCGCAGACACCCGCGAGCACGGGCGTCTCCTTCACGATCGGCAACACCTCCCGCGCCATGTCGACGACGATCTCGTTGGCGTCGCCGTAGGGGAGCAGCCCCGAGAGGGAGCCGCGGCCCGCCATCCGGTAACGGCCCGAGTTGTAGATGATGATCAGATCGGTGCCGCCCGCCTCCGCGCACTTGGCGGAAAGGCCGGTGCCGGCGCCGGCGCCGATCACGGGCTTGCCGGCGTCGATCTGTGCCCGCAGCCGCGCGAGCGCTTCCTTCCTGGTCACGTCGCCTCCTGGATCATCGCGTGCAGCCTGTCCGCCATCGCCGTGGCGAACGCCGCGTCGTTCACGTCGGTGTCGAGCTCGTGCACCTCGACGTTCGGGCGGAGCGTCTCGTGCAGTCCCCGCAGGAGGGCTTCGTCGGCCTCGGGGTCGTGGAAGACCTGCCCCTCGACGGCGATCATGGAGACGCCTTGCAGAGGGATGTACAGGGCGACGGGGCCTGTGGCCGCCGAGAGCTTGCGGCCGATCTGCCTGCCGAGCTCGAGACACTCCTCCGGCGTCGTCCGCATCAGTGTGATCGTCGGGTTGTGCACGTAGAGGTTCCGGCCCGCGAACCGCTCCGGGACGCTCTCGCGCGGGCCGAAGTTGACCATGTCGAGCGCTCCCAGCGAGACCACCTGTGGCAGGCCCAGCTCACCGGCTGCCTCGAGCCGGTCGGGCCCGGCGGAGAGCACGCCGCCCACGAGCTCGTCGGCGAGCTCCGTCGTCGTGACGTCGAGCACGCCCACGAGGAAGCCGGCTCTCGCGAGCGCCTCCAGTGACTGCCCGCCCGTGCCGGTGGCGTGGAAGACGAGCACCTCGTAGCCGAGCTCCTCCAGCCGTTCCCGCGCCGTCGTCACGCACGGCGTCGTCACGCCGAACATGGTGGCGCCGATCAGCGGCTTCTCGGCGCCGAGGCCCGGAACCGTGCTGCGGACGGCGCCGGCGATCATCCCGGCCGCGTTCGTCATGATCTGCGCCGAGATCCGGTTGACGCCGGCGATGTCGACGACCGAGTACATCATCGCGATGTCGGTGGCGCCGACGTACGGGCGCGTGTCGCCCGAGGCAACCGTCGAGACGAGCAGCTTCGGAACACCGACCGGCAGCGCGCGCATCGCCTCGCTGATGATCGCCGAGTTGCCCGACCCGCCCAGCCCGAGCACGCCGTCGAGCCTGCCCTCGGCGTGCAGCCGCCGCGCGATCTCGGCGGCCCCGCGCGCCATCGCCGCCACGGCGGCACCGCGGTCGCCGGCGGCGGCGAGTGCGTGGACGTCGGCACCCGCCGCGGCTGCGACCTCCTCGCGGGTGATGTCGGGGGAGGCGAGCGGCTCGCCCATGATCCCGGCGTCGACGAGCACGACGTCGACATCGTGCACGAGCACCCGCTCACGCAGGAACGCGTATTCCTTGCCCTTCGTATCGAGCGTGCCGACGAGGACGACGGTGGGCACGGGGCTCCTTCCTCAGGTTGATGCGATGCTACGCCTGCCGGGCCGCGAGCGGCTCGACACCGAGATAGCGGCGCTGGGCCTCGGGGTCGCTCTTCAGTGCCGCCGCGGTCGTCTCGGCCGCGATGCGCCCGGAGACCATCACGAGCTGGCGCTCGGCCACCTCGGTTGCGACACCCAGGTTCTGCTCGACGAGCAGGATCGCCATGCCCTCGCCCACGAGCGCGTGACACGTCGAGATCACCTGCTCCACGATCGTCGGCGCAAGCCCTTCCGAGGGCTCGTCCATGATCAGCAGATCGGGGTTGGTCAGCAGAGCCCTGCCGATCGCGAGCATCTGCTGCTCGCCGCCGGAGAGCTGGGTCGCGCTGACCCGCTTCCGCTCGGCGAGCCGTGGGAACAGCTCGTAGACGGCGCTCGCCGTCCACCGTCCCGAGCGGGGAACGCGGATCATCTTCAGGTGCTCGTCGGTGGAGAGCGACTGGAAGAGCCGGCGGCCCTGCGGCACGTAGGCGATCCCGGCACCGGCGATCCTGTAGGAGGGCCTGCCGACGAGCTCGACTCCCCGGAACCGGGCCGACCCTCGCGCCGAGGGCGGATGGATGCCCATCAAGGCGTTGCAGAGCGTCGTCTTCCCCATCCCGTTGCGGCCGATCACGGCCACCGCCTCCTGTCCCATCGAGAAGGAGACGCCCTCGAGGACGTGCGCGCTGCCGTAGAAGGCGTCGAGCCCCTCGACCTCGAGCAGCGTGTCGCTCATGCGTGCTCCTCGTGGAAGCGGCTGCCGAGGTAGATGTCGTGCACCATCTGGTTCGCTCTGATCTCCGCGGGCGTCCCCTCGACCACCTTGCGGCCGTCGTGCATCATCGTCACGTAGTCGGCGACCGTGAGCGCGACGTCCATGTCGTGCTCGATCAGAATCAGCGTCACGTCGGCCGGCAGCGCGAGCAAGAGCTCAGTCAGCCGCTCCCGCTCGCCGCTCGACAGCCCGGAGGCGGGCTCGTCGAGCATCATCAGCCGCGGCTCGACAGCGCTTGCCATCCCTACCTCGAGCTGGCGCTGCTCGCCGTGCGAGAGGTCGCGCACGAACGAACCCGTCTTGTGGCCGAGCCACACGCGCTCGGCCGCCGCGCGGGCCCGCGCCCGCAGCTCGCGATCGCGGCCACGCGGGAAGGCTCGCAGCCTGCCGCCGTCGTGGCCGATGATGGCGAGAAAGATGTTGTCCTCCACGGACAGGCCCGGGAAGAGCCGCGTCTTCTGGTACGTGCGGGCGAGCCCGAGCTTCGGCCGCACGCGGGCGGGAAGGTGCGTCACGTCCTCGCCCATCACCTCGATCGTGCCGGCGGATGGCTGGAAGTCGCC
>DAIOGR010000274.1:0-3604 GCA_036745155.1 Gaiella sp. | reverse complement strand
TGGTCGGGCGGCTCGTTCATCTACGTGCCGCCGGGCGTGCGCATCGAAATGCCGCTGCAGGCCTATTTCCGCATCAACGCGGAGAACATGGGGCAGTTCGAGCGGACGCTGATCATCGTCGACGAGGACGCCTACGTGCACTACGTCGAGGGCTGTACCGCGCCGATCTACTCGTCCGACTCGCTGCACTCGGCGGTCGTCGAGATCATCGTCAAGCCGCGCGGGCGCTGCCGCTACACGACGATCCAGAACTGGTCGAACAACGTCTACAACCTCGTCACCAAGCGCGCCGTCGCGCACGAGGACGCGACGATGGAGTGGGTGGACGGAAACCTCGGCTCGAAGCTGACGATGAAGTACCCCGCCATCTGGCTGATGGGCGAGCGGGCCCACGGCGAGGTGCTCTCGATCGCGTTCGCCGGCAAGGGCCAGCACCAGGATGCGGGCGGCAAGGTCGTGCACGTCGCGAAGAACACGTCGAGCGTGATCACGTCCAAGTCGATCTCCAAGGACGGCGGCAGGGCCGGCTACCGCGGCCTGCTCGAGGTCGCCCGCGGCGCCACCGGCTCGAAGTCGAAGGTCGTCTGCGACGCCCTCATCCTCGACGACGAGTCGCGCTCCGACACCTACCCCTACATCAAGGTGGACGAGAGCGACGTCGATCTCGGCCACGAGGCGACCGTCTCGAAGATCGGCGAGGAGCAGCTCTTCTACCTGATGAGCCGCGGCCTCTCCGAGTCCGACGCGAGCGCGATGATCGTGTCCGGGTTCGTGGAGCCGATCACGAAGGAGCTGCCGCTCGAGTACGCCGTCGAGATGAACCGGCTGATCCAGCTGCAGATGGAGGGCTCCGTTGGCTAGTCGGGCTCGGACGAGCCGGCCCTCAGGTCTGTGTTGATCGTCGAGCGCACCGACTTCGTCTCGGTTCCCGTGACCGATCTCGAGCGCTCGACCCGCTTCTACCGTGACGTCCTCGGGTTGGAGCAGATCGGCACCGGGGCGTGGCCGGAGTTCCAGCTCGGCGAGAACGTCAGCCTCTACCTCCTCGACCCGACGAACATCGGGCAGGAGTTCACCGCGCCGCACACCTCCGCGACTGCGCTCCGCGTCGCCGATGTCGCGGAGGCGCGCCGCGAGCTCGAGGGAAAGGGCGTCGTCTTCGCCGGCGACATCTTCGATACCGGCGTCTGCCACATGGCGCACTTCCACGATCCGGACGGGAACGTCTTCATGCTTCATCGACGCTACGCCCCTCATGAGAGCTGACCTGCTCGAGCGCTATCGGGCGATTCCGCTGCCGACGAAGTCGGAGGAGCACTGGCGCTTCACCGACCTCACGGGCTTCGACCCTGACGCGTTCACCGCGGCGAGCGCCGATCCCGCCCCGCTCCCCGAGACGATGCTCGAGATCGAGGCGTCAGGCGTCGCCGTCGTCGGTGAGACCGGCATCGCGATCGAGCACGCCCCCGAGGGGATCCGCTTCGAGCTGCTGACGGACGACCATCCGCTGCTCGGAACACTCGTCGGCCACAGCGAGAAGTTCGCAGCGCACAACGCCGCGATGTGGGAGCACGGCATCCTCGTCCACGTTCCCAAGGGCGTCGTGATCGAGAAGCCGATCTACATCAGGATCGCGAACTCGGTCGAGGGCGGCTCGCTGTTCTGGCGGCTGCTGATCGTCGCCGAGGCGCAGAGCCGCTTCACCGTGGTCGAGGAGTACGCGTCTGCCGTGCCGGAGCTCTCCGGCTACTCCAACGCCGCGGTCGAGATCGTGGTCGAGGAGGGCGCGAAGGTCGAGTACGTCTCCGTCCAGAACCTCTCGCAGAGCACCTGGCATTTCGCCTCGCACCACGCCACCGTCGGGCGCGACGCCGAGCTCGACTGGGTCGCGGGAGGCTTCGGCTCCGGCGGCGGCAAGGTCTGGATCCAGAACGACCTCGCCGGCCAGGGCGCGACGTCTCGCGTGACGGGCGCGTACTTCGCCGATCACGAGCAGCGGCTCGACTACGACACGTTCCAGGAGCACATCGCACCCAACACGACGTCCGACTTCGCCTTCAAGGGTGTGCTGCGCGACTCGGCCAGCGCCGTCTGGCGCGGGATGATCAGAGTCGAGGAGGGCGCCCAGAAGACGAACGCCTACCAGGAGAACCGGAACCTCCTGTTGTCGAAGACGGCGCACGCCGACTCCATCCCCGGCCTCGAGATTCTCGCGAACGACGTTCGCTGCACCCACGGCGCGACGCTCAGCCAGGTCGACCGGGAGCAGCTGTTCTACGCGATGGCGCGGGGCCTGACGCGACAGGAGGCCGAGCGGCTGATCGTGCGCGGGTTCTTCCAGGACGTGCTCGACCGCATCGAGCTCGAGCCGGTGCGCGTCGCGCTCGGCGACGCGCTCGCCGCCCGCATCCCGTAGGGCAAAGGCGCGCCTGGCCGCTACCGCGTGACGACGACGACCGCGTCGGGCGCGTAGTCGGCGCCGCGGTTCGGGCCGAGCACGGTGACGCGGTAGCGCTGCGTCCGCCAGGCCGGGCGCAGCGCCAGGGCAAAGGTCCCGCCGGGGCCACGCAGGCGCACCCCGAGCAGGCGTTTCCAGCCGCGGGCGCCGCTGCAGCGCCAGCAATCGACCCACGCGAAATGTGTCACGGCCGTTCCGGCGGTGGTCGGGGAGGTGCCGAACACGCCGCGCCCCGCAAACGTGGCCGTGCCGGTGATCCGCTCGCCCTCGAGCGACGCGTTGAGCTCGGTCGGGTCACCCTGCCAGCGCGCGAGCCGGAGCGTCGTCGACCCGTCGGGTTGCGTTGGCGTCCGCTGCAGCGCCCAGAGCCGCCCGTCCGGTGTCTTCCGCACGACGACGGCGCCGACGATTCCCGTCTTCGGCGCCGGCGAGCTGACGTCGGCGCTGAGGATGCGGCCTCCCGGCAGGTAGCGGCCGGAGGGCGGCACCAGCAGCGTCTTGCGCACACCCCCCTCGATCCAGCTCACCTCGGCCGCGCCCCGTGCGTCGACCTTCAGCGCCGGCTGCGAGCCCTTCACGGTGACGTCGATCGACCCTGCCGCGGCCGTCGCACCCGCGAGCGCCACCATGGCGACAGCGACCTGGACGATGAGCGCGCGCGAGGGCATGCGGCCCGATGCTACCCGCTCACGTGCGATTTCAGCAGTTTCAGGCGCGGAGATCGGGGAGTTCTCCGATGCGCCGCGCCGGAGGCGCATGGCAGCCTCGGTGCTGAACCGCGCGACACGAAAGGAGAGTGCGCATGTTCACGTACATCGGGCTGATCAAGGTCACACCCGAGGGCAGGGAGCAGTTCGCCAAGGCGCCCGAGTACCTCGAGAAGATCGCCGAGATCATCAAGTTCGAGGGCGGCACGCTCGAGCGGACCCTCGCTGTGATGGGCCCGTGGGACTTCCTCGCGATCGTCAAGTACCCGGACAACGAGACCGCGTTCCGTGTGCTGGCGAAGATCGCGAAGCTGGAGGTCGTCGAGACCGAGACGTTCCCGGCGGAGGATGTCGCCGTCTTCATGAAGGCGCTCGTCTAGGGGGAAAGACGCTCGTCCGGGGGAGGGGTTGACGAGGCCGCCGCAGGGCGGCCTCGCCG
>DAIOGR010000273.1:0-3622 GCA_036745155.1 Gaiella sp. | reverse complement strand
CCAGCCGCACCCCTAACCCACATCAAACCTCTAGGATCCGTCCGTCATGGGATTGTCCGACGTCTGGAACCGCACGCTCGTCTACTTCGGCATCGCCGAGGACGAGGAGTGGGACGAGGACGGGCTCGCCACGCAGGAGGAGCTCGAGCGCGACTACCGCTCCCGCTCGAGCCGCCAGAACGTCCGCCGGCTGCCGCGCCGGCGCGAGCCGGACTCGTGGACCGACTCCGACAGCGTGAGCGACACCTCCGTGGCGCCGGCCGCGGTGGCGCCCTCGCGCTCGTCGCGCTCGCAGCGCCTGCGCGGCGTCGACACGGCGCGCGCCAGCGTGCATCTCGTCGTGCCACGCAGCTTCAACGACGCGCAGCAGATCGCAGACCGCTTCAAGGATCAGGTGCCCGTGATCCTGAACCTGCAGAGCGCCGACAACGAGCTGTCCAAGCGCCTGATCGACTTCGCGAGCGGGCTCACCTACGCGCTGGACGGCAGCATGCAGCGGGTCGCGGACAAGGTGTTCCTGTTGACACCGCGGAACATCGAGGTCTCGGCGGAGGAGCGCGCGCGCATGCTCGATCCGGGCGGCTTCTTCAACCAGGCCTAGCGACAAAGGCCGCGGCAGCCCGCAGGAAGGCCTGCGGGGACGCAGAATGCTCACCCGTGGGCGATCTCAGCGCCATGTTCTCCTTGCTCGCCGATACGGCGTCGTCGCTGCAACGGTTCGTGGACGTGTTCTTTACCATCTACATTCTCTTGATCCTGGCGTACGTGCTCACGTCCTGGATTCGGCTGCCGCATTCGCTCAGCCCCGTGCAGCGCTTCCTGGACGACGTCTGCGGCCCGTTCCTGCGGCTGTTCCGCCGCGTTCTACCCACCCTCGGCCCGCTCGACCTCTCGCCGATCGTGGCCGTGTTCTCGCTCGTGATCGCCCAGCGGGTGCTGGTCGATCTGATCGGGCGGCTGTTGTGAGAGCGAAGCCAAGGAGAAGGGAGTAGCCATGGCACTCACCCCCGTGGAGATCAGGCACCTGGAGCTCAAGCGCGGGCTCTTCGGGTACCGCACGTCGGTCGTGCACCGCATGATGGACGACATCGCCGAGAGCTTCGAGTCGGTGTGGAGGGAGCGCTCGCAGCTGGCCGAGCGCGTCGAGGAGCTCGAGACGGAGGTCTCCCGCCACGTCGAGCTGGAGGGCCTGCTGCGGTCGACGCTCGTCTCGGCCGAGCGCGCTGCGCAGGACATGAAGGAGGCGGCGCGCCGCGAAGCCGACGTGATCGTGACCGAGGCGAACGGCGAGGCGCGCAAGGTCCTGCGTGACGCGATCACGGAGAAGGAGTCGCTGATGGGCGAGGTGCGCCGGATCCAGGCGCTGCTGCGTTCGGCCCTCGACGTCGTGGAGGAGTCGCCCGGCGTGGAGGCGACACCCCACGCGGAGGCGACTCAGGCAGCCGGGCCGACCCCGCAGCCGGCGGTGGACGAGAGGACCGACCCGGGCCTGCGCAGACTCGCCTAGATCCCGAAGCCGCGTTCTCGAACGGGGCGCTCGCCGTCGCGACTATCCTTGGGGCGATGGAGCCCCGAACCGTTCGCCTGCGCCTGCGCGTCTCGCCCGGAGCGGGCCGCGCCGCCGTGATCGGCCGCTACGGCGACGCCTGGAAGGTGCGCGTGACGGCGCCGCCCGAGCGGGGCCGCGCCAACAGCGACGTGGTCGGCCTGATCGCCGACTCGCTCGGGGTGCTGCGACCCGACGTTCGAGTCGTGGCGGGAGCGTCGTCGCGCGACAAGGTCGTGGAGCTCTCCGGCATGACCCTCGAGGAAGCGGAGCGGCGGCTCGCCGCCGCCGGGAAGGAGGAGGTGTGACGATCGATCTCGAGGCTCGGCGGGCGGAGCTCGTCTCCCTGCGCGAGCGGATCCTCGCTGCGGCGGAGCAAGTCGTCGCCGACGACGAGGAGACCGGTGAGATCACCACGGCCGCCGGCGATCAGCATCTCGCAGATCACGCGAGCGTCATCCTCGACCGGGAGGTCGACGAGACGCTGGAGGAGAACGCCGGCCACGTGATCGTGGAGATCGACGACGCGCTCGAGCGGATCGCTGCGGGAACGTACGGCCTCTGCGCGGCCTGCGGCACCCAGATTCCGGAGGAGCGGCTCGCTGCCGTGCCGTACGCCACCCTCTGCGTCGAGGACAAGCGGAAGACCGAACGCGGTTGAGCGACCAGGCGCAGACGGAGAGAGGCTCGCAGCACCTCGACATCCGGGTCGGGTCTGCGACGAACGCGCTGCAGCCGATCTCGAGCGCGGAGCGCCCGCTGGGGGCCGGCGCCGCGCAATGGCTCTCGCTGCTCGTCGTCGCCGGCGCTGCGGCCACCGCCGACCAGCTGACGAAGTGGGTCGTCTCCGGGCAGCTCCGGATCGGCGATGCGTTCGCCGTGCTGGGGCCCTTCAGCATTCACCACGTGCGCAACACGGGCATCGCCTTCGGGCTGTTCTCCGGCTCGACGACCGCCGTGATCGTCCTTACCGCAGCGGCGGTCGGCGGCATGCTCGTCTTCTTCGCCCGCGCCGCGCAGCGGCATCCGCTGCTGCCCGTGTCGCTCGGCCTCGTCATCGGGGGCAGTGTCTCGAACCTGATCGACCGCGTGCGGCTCGGCCACGTCACCGACTTCCTCGACTTCGACTACTGGCCGGCGTTCAATCTCGCGGACACGTTCATCGTGGTCGGCGTCGGGCTCCTCTTCGCCTCGCTCGTGGCGGCCGACCGCACGAGCCCTCGCGTTGGCACCGCTCCGCTTTCGCGCTTCTGAGCGCGAGGCGGGCGCACGGCTCGACCGTGTGCTCGCCGAACGACCGGAAATCGCCTCGCGTGCCCTGGCCGAGCGGCTGATCACCTCGGGGGACGCGCTCGTGGACGGTGAGCGGCGCCCCAAGAGCCACCGGCTCGGCGGCGGCGAGCAGATCGACGTGGAGGTGCCGGCGGCCCAGGCCCTCGTCCCCGAGGAGCTCGCGATCCCGGTGGTGTGGGAGGACGAGCACCTGCTCGTCGTGGACAAGCCTGCAGGTCTCGTCGTACACCCGTCGGGTGGGACGCGGACGGGTACGCTCGTCCACGGCCTGCTCGAGCTCGGAGCCGAGGGAGGAGACGACGAGGACCGGCCCGGGATCGTGCACCGGCTCGACAAGGACACGTCGGGCCTGCTCGTGGTGGCCCGCTCCAGCCTGGCGCACGAGCGGCTGCACGACCTGATTCGCGACCGGCAGGTGGAGCGGCGCTATCTCACCCTGGTCGTCGGCACGCCGGGCTCGCGCAGCGGCCGCATCGAGGCGCCTATCGGGCGTGACCGCAAGGACCGGTCGCGCCACTCGCTCGACACCGCGACGCCGCGCGACGCCGTCACGTGGTTCGACCTGCTCGAGCAACTGCGGGAGCACGCGCTGCTCGAGGTGAGGCTGGAGACGGGTCGCACCCATCAGATCCGCGTCCATCTGCAGGCGATCGGGCTGCCCGTCGCGGGGGATCCCGTGTACGGGGCCCCCGGTGTCCTCGGCCTCGAGCGCCAGTTCCTGCATGCCCACCGGCTCCGCTTCACCCATCCCTTCACGGCCGAGGAGGTCGACGTGACCTCGCC
>DAIOGR010000272.1:0-3631 GCA_036745155.1 Gaiella sp. | reverse complement strand
CATCGTCTCGTTGGAGAGCCGGTCGAGCAGGGTGTTGACCACCCAGTAGGTCCCCTTGTCGGTTCGGAGCACGACCATGTGCAGGTGCGGGCCGTTGTAGTAGAGCTCGTAGCGCCGGCCGCCGATGTTGCGCACGAAGTTGCGGCTGCCGAGAACCGGGGCGTCCTCCCAGTCGGTCTCCTGCACGCCCCAGTACTCGTTCGTGCCGAGGCGGAAGGTGAGCCGCACGGTCTTGTGCCTGCCCTTCTCGTCGAACCGGTACAGGTGGATCGGCCGCTCACGATCGATCCAGGAGCCGCGCTCGATCACGGTCGGCACCATCAGCGGGAAGTCGACCTTCTGCTGGCGCGCGCGGAGGAGCTCGAGCGATGCTCCCGCGCCGGGAGCGACGTTGGCGAGCTCGCGCTTGGGCGTCTGGTCGACCGGCGCAGCCGCCAGGCTGCCGTGGAACGTCTGGCCGACCACCGCAGTCAGCATGGCGCCGTTCGCCAGCGACCGGATCGCCGCGGTCGTCCGCTTCACGTCGGCGGAGCCGAACAGGTTGGCGACCTTGCGCCCCGCCTCTTTCGCGCCCGTCTGCGCGGGATCGAAGTACACGGTGGTGCGGAAGAAGTCGAAGGAGGGGGCGTTCGCCGGGATGCCGTTCGGCGGCGTCAGGATCTGATAGCCACGCTGCCCGAGCAGGTAGCTGGCGTTCGACGCCGAGCCGGTGACGCCGTTGCCGTTGAGCACCGTCACCGTCGTGTCCTTCGACGGCGGCGCCTTCGCCTTCACCTTCTCGCCGAGCGCAACCGCGGTCGCCTTCTTCGGCGACTCCACGTCCGGGTTCGCCCACTGCTGCATCGCCCGCGTGATGTTCTCGGACGAGGTGGTGAGGTCGGAGAAGCCCTCCAGCCCCTCGATCCGCGACTGAAAGACGTGCCCGGGAGGCAGCGAGTAGGCGAGCACGGCGTAGGACAGCACCGTCTTCGCGCTCACGTCCTGGCCTCCGCCCTGACCCACCTCGATGTTGCTGGTCAGCACCCGGATCACCTTCGGCAGCTTCGTGACCGAGAAGCTCGTGCGAATCTGGTCTTTCAGCGCCCGCACGAACAGCTGCTGGCGCGCGTTGCGGAACAGGTCGCTGTCCGTGTGCCGAAAGCGCACGTAGTCGAGCGTCTGGTAGCCGCCGAGCTTCTGGTAGCCGGGCTGGAGGTTGATCGTGGCGTAGCCGGAGGGGCCGCCTCGGTTGTTGAAGTAGCGCCGATCGACGTCGATCCAGATGCCGCCGAGCTTGTCGACGAGCTGGCGGAAACCGCGGAAGTTCACGGTGATCAGGTAGTTGACCTTGACGCCGGTGAGCGCGCGCACCGTCTCGAGCGTGCCGGTGGCGCCGCACGCCGAGTAGGCCGAGTTGATCTTGTCCGCGTAGACGGAG
Source organism: Gaiella sp. (assembly GCA_036745155.1). Taxonomy (GTDB): domain Bacteria; phylum Actinomycetota; class Thermoleophilia; order Gaiellales; family Gaiellaceae; genus Gaiella. Next base: position 2,214 of record DAIOGR010000272.1, on the reverse strand, counting down.
CGACCGGGGCAGTGGATCTCCGTCCGCAGGTCGCGCGGGAACGAGAGCAGCGAGATCGTCTCCGCCTTGGGGTCGGCGCGGATCAGCATCAGCGTGTCGGAGCGGGAGGGGACGTCTTTCCCCTCGTCCGCGCGCCGGTCGTAGCCGATCACGAGAGCCGTCGCGGGCTGTCCGGCGATCGGCAGGTCGAGCCTCTTGATCGTCTTCTTCACGTCGGCCGTCTCCGGCGCGACGGCTGCCACCGACTCGTGGAGGTACAGGTAGGCGCCGCCGGCCACCCCTGCGACGCAGACGGCGAGCACGATCGCCGCCCAGCCGAGCAGGCGAAGCGCGACCGCGGTACCGCTGCGCCGGGGCGGCTCGGGCTGCCGGTAGATCGTGACGGGAGCGATCGGCCCGGGAGGAAGCTGCGCCTTGCCGTTCCCGTTCGCGACGGCGCCGCGACCGATGCCTCTCTTGAGCGTCGTTCTCATACGGAAACGGGCGCCGTGCGCCCGTGCGGCCAGGATAGCGAAGCGCCCGGCCGGGTCATCGATCCCTTACGTGAGACAACGAGAGCTCAACGTGGCACCGTGATCGAGGCGAGCGCCTCGCCCAGGAAGGCGATCTCCTCGGGCGTGCCTGCCGTGATCCGCAACGCGTGCGGGGCGCCGAACGAGCCGAGAGGGCGGACGATGACCCCGTGTCGCAACAGCGCCTCGTGGAGCGCGGCGGCGTCCTCTCCGGCCTCGACGAAGAGGAAGTTCGCGACGGCGGGGCCGACGGGGTCGAGGCCGTGCCGGCGCAGGAGCCCCTCGAGCTCCGCCATCGCGTCGCGGTTGACGCCGCGACGGCGCACCAGCTCGGCCGGGTCGTCCATGCTCGCCAGGGCGGCAGCCTGACCCGGGCCTGTGACGTCGAAGGCGCGGCGCACCTTGCCGATCGCACTGATCACGGAGCTGGGACCGACCCCGTACCCGACACGAAGGCCGGCGAGACCGTGGATCTTGGAGAACGTGCGCAGCACGAGCGCGCAGTGGCCGGCCTTCGCGTACTCCTCGATCGCGTCGGGGTAGCCGGGGTCGTCGACGTACTCGAGGTACGCCTGGTCGACGACGGTGAGGACGTGCTCCGGCACCCGCGCGAAGTACCGGTCGAGCTCTGCCCGGCCCGTCATCGTGCCCGTCGGGTTGTTCGGGGTGGCGATGAACACGATCTTGGTGCGTGGCGTGACGGCGTCGAGGAGCGCGTCGAGATCGAAGCTGTGGTCGCGCAGGGGCACGGCGACGGGAACGGCGCCGAGCTTGCGGGCGTCCAGCACGTAGCTCGGGAACGACGGCCAGCCCGTGACGACCTCGTCGCCGGGGTCGAGCAGGGCGTAGGCGACGTAGCCGATCACCGCATCTGCGCCGGCGCACACGCTGACCTCGTCGAACGACACCCCGTGTCGCTCGGCGAGCGCGCTGCGCAACACGAACGCCCCTCCGTCGGGGTACCGGTTCGCCTCGCCGGCCGCGCGTGCGATCGCCTCGAGCGCCGCCGGGGAGGGGCCGTACGGCCCCTCGTTGGAGGCGAGCTTGACCACGCGCTCGAGCCCCAGCTCGCGCTGCACCTCCTCGACGGGACGGCCCGGCTCGTACGGCGCGAGCCCCTCGAGCGCAGGACGCACCCGGCTCGGGTCGAGCTCTCCGATCGCCCCGCTCACGCTGCGGCCGGCGCCGTCTCCGCCGCAGGGGTGGGGGCCGGAGGCTCAGGCTCCCACGTGCCCCAGTCGTCGTCCGGGCCGCCGCGCAGCCTCCGCCAGACGACGTAGCCGGCCGCCACCGCGCCGGCGAGCAGGACGAGGTTCCGGAGACGATGCCGTCGTCGCGGCGCTGCGAGCGAGAGGCCTTCTCCGGCCAGGAGCCCGGCAACAGCGGCGCTCGCGCGCTTGCGCAGCTTCCGGCGCAGCAGCCACCAGCCCACCGTCATCACGAGCGCGTTACGTCGAGAGGACACGACAGTGAGCCTACCGGCGCTTGGGAGGCAGGTGGATGGCGCGGCCGAGCGCGACGAGGCCGGCTTCCTTGATCGCCTCGGACAAGGTCGGGTGCGGCGCGATGCCGTCCGCGAGCGTCTCGACAGTGGCTTCCGCGTCGAGCGCGACGACGCCGACCTCGATCAGGTCGGTCGCGTGCGGACCGACGATGACGAGGCCGAGCAGCTCGCCGTAGGTCGTCTCGTGGATCGACTTCA
>DAIOGR010000271.1:0-3632 GCA_036745155.1 Gaiella sp. | reverse complement strand
CTCAGCGTGGCGATCGGCGCCGAGGCGACGTTCGTCGGCCGCGCCATCGACACCGACAAGAAGGAGCTCACGGAGGTCCTGCGCGCCGCCGCGGCGCATCGCGGCGCCTCGTTCGTGGAGGTACTGCAGAACTGCAACATCTACAACGACGGCGCCTTCGACTTCGTGCGCGACCAGAAGGAGAACCGGCTGTACCTCCGTGCCGGCGAGGAGGTGCGCTGGGGTGACAAGGGCGTCCGCATCGGCGAGGACGGCTCCGCCGAGATCGTCGACGCCTCTGCCGGCGGGCTGCTCGTGCACGACCCCGGCCACGTCGAGCCGAGCGTCGCGTTTGCGCTCGCCCGCCTCACCTACGGCACCGTCGGCGCCGTCCCCCTCGGCGTCTTCCGCGACGTGCAGCGCCCGGTCTACGACGAGGAGGTTGCCGCTCAGATCCGCCTTGCGAAGGAGCAGCGGGGCGAGGGCGACCTCACGGCGCTGCTGCACGCCGGAGACACCTGGGAGATCGGCTGACGTCCGCGTCGACTGCGCGGCCGATTCCTGCGCTCGTCCGAGGCGTTCAGGCGATGGTCAGGCCCGTCGCTGTAGTGTCGTGGCGATGAGGCCGGCGAGACCCCGGAAACGGATGTTCGCCACCGCCCTCGTCGCGCTTGCAGCAGCGGCCGGCGCGGGGTACACGACGATCGGCTCGGCCCCCGCGGCGCCGCCGCTCTCGGGCATCCACAAGATCCGCCACGTCGTGGTGATCATGCAGGAGAACCGCTCGTTCGACTCGTACTTCGGCACCTACCCCGGCGCCGACGGCATCCCCATGCGCGCCGGGCAGCCGAGCCTCTGCGCACCCGATCCCCTGGCGGGGGGCTGCAGGCGTCCCTACCACGACGCGAGCGACCGGAACACCGGCGGGCCGCACGGGCCGGACGCTGCTGCGACGGACATCGCCGGCGGGCGGATGAACGGCTTTGTCGCCGCGGTGCTGGCGCCGCGGGCCCGGCTCTGCGCGCGCCGGCCCGACGACCGCCGCTGCCAGAGGCCGACCACGACGGACGTGATGGGGTATCACGACGCGCGCGAGATCCCGAACTACTGGCGGCTCGCGCGGTCGTACGTGCTCCAGGATCACATGTTCGCGTCGAATCTCGGCTGGAGCCTGCCCACACATCTCGCACTCGTGTCCGGCTGGTCGGCCCGATGCGCGGGTGCCCACCGCCCCCTGACGTGCAAGACCGAGATCGCACGGCCCGCGCTTCCGCTGTTGCACCACGCGCCCGGGACGTCGAACGGTCCGCCTCCGGCGTACTACGCGTGGACCGACCTCACGTACCTCCTCCACAAGCACGGCGTCAGCTGGTCGTACTACGTCGCCCGGGGCTCCGAGCCGGATTGCGAGGTCGACGACGCGCTCCGCTGCCCCTTCCGGTTCCAGGGCCCGCGCACCCCGGGGATCTGGAACCCGCTTCCGTACTTCACCACGGTGCACGAGGACGGCCAGCTCGGGAACATTCGGCCCGTCAGCGACTTCGTCCGCTCTGCCCGAGAAGGATCGCTCCCCGCCGTCTCCTGGGTCGTGCCGAACGGCCATGACAGCGAGCACCCGCCGTCGCTCGTCAGCGACGGGCAGGCATGGGTGACGAGGCTCGTCGACGCGGTCATGCGCGGCCCGGACTGGAACAGCACGGCGATCTTCCTCGCCTGGGACGACTGGGGCGGGTTCTACGATCACGTCCGCCCGCCTGTCGTCGGCGGCCGCCGCTACGGGATTCGCGTGCCGGCGCTCGTGATCAGCGCCTACGCGCGGCGTGGGTACGTCGATCATCAGACCCTGAGCTTCGACGCGTACCTCGCCTTCATCGAGGACGACTTCCTCGCCGGCGCCCGGATCGACCCGCGCACGGACGGACGCCCCGACTCGCGGCCGAGCGTGCCCGAACGGGCAGCAGGGCTCGGCAGCCTGGTGCGCGACTTCGATTTCACGAAGCCGCCCCGGCCGCCGGAGCCGCTCGCACCCCGTCCTGGATGACCCCGACGGCGGCTCCCTCCCCGAACGGACGGATGACCACCGCCGCCGGCGGCCGGCGTGAGATGCTGAACGCGTGAGCGGTCGCGAAGCAGGTCGCCGGGCCCGCACGATGCTCGGGCGATCTCTGGCCTGCCTCGTCGCCGTTGCCGTGTCGGCACTCGCCCTGACCGCTGCGGGCGGCACGTCGTCGCCGGCGGCTGCGCACGAGCGGTGGAACGTCGTCGTGATCCTCAGCGACGACGAACGCTACGACGCGCAGCCGACCATGCGCAACGCGAGACGCCTGCTGGCGAGCGACGGGGTCACCTTCACCGAGTTCCACGTCACGACCTCCGAGTGCTGCCCCTCCCGGGCCAGCATCCTCTCCGGCCAGTACGCGCACCACCACGGAGTCGTCGAGAACTTCGGGCGCGCCAGCTATCCAGCCTTCGACGACAGCTCGACGCTCGCGACGTGGCTTCACGGCGCGGGCTATCGCACCGCGCTCGTCGGCAAGTACCTCAACGACTACACCATCTTCGGGAAGCATCGCGTACCGCCGGGCTGGGACACCTGGGCGACGATGGACTCGGTCCCCGAGGAGAGCTACTACGACTACACCCTCAACCTCGGCGGCCGCCTCGTCCGGCACGGCTCTGCCCCCTCCGACTACTCGACGACGGTGCTCACGCGGCACGCGCTGCAATTCCTGCGCCGGGGAGACCCGAAGCAGCCCTTCTTCCTCTACTTCGCGCCGATCGCGCCTCATCTGCCGGCGACGCCCGCCCCGCGCGACGTGGGCAGCCTCCACTGGCTGCCGCCGCTGAGAGAGCCGTCGTTCAACGAACGGGACCTCTCCGACAAGCCCTGGCGTGCGTGGCATGCGCGCCCGCTGTCGCCGCGAGGCCGGCGCTACGTGGAGGACGGCGTGCGCCGCCGTCAGCTCGAGTCGCTCCGCGCGCTCGATCGATCCATTGCGCAGATCGTGGGCGTGCTCCGCGAGCGCCGGCTCCTCGACCGGACGGTCATCTTCTACCTCAGCGACAACGGCTTCCTGCTCGGCGAGCACCGGCTCGGCGGGAAGATCTGGCCGTACGAGGAGTCCACCCACGTCCCTCTCGTCGTGCGAGTTCCCTGGAGCCAGGGGCGGGGCACGAGCAACGACAACCTCGTCCTCAACATCGACCTCGCCTCGACGATCGCGCACCTCGCCGGGGTCAAGCCGAACCGGCCACAGGACGGGAGGAGCTTCTCCGGTCTCCTGCACGGTGAGAAGCAGCCGTGGCGCGTCGACTTCCTCGTCGAGTACCGCGGCCAGAACGTCTTGCGCCAGGGAGGGCCGCCGAGGTTCAAGGCGGTCCGTGACCGGCGCTTCCTCTATGTCGAGTACGACCGAGGCTGGCGGGAGCTCTACGACCATCTGGTCGACCCGTACGAGCTCAGGAACGTGGCCGGCAGCCCGGCCTACGCGAAGGTGCAGGAGCGGCTCCATCGCCGGATCGCCTCGCTCTACGGCGCCCCCTCGCGTCCCGTGCGGTGACCTCGCCCTCTCTGGCGGGGTGAGGACACCGCCGTCGCGTGAGGGCGGATGGGGGGCCGCCGACCGGCCCCCCGGCAGCCTCGATCCCCTAGA
>DAIOGR010000270.1:0-3633 GCA_036745155.1 Gaiella sp. | reverse complement strand
TCGTCGTCGCCCTCGGGGCCGACTACGACCTCGACGCGACGCCGGGGCTCGCGGAGGGAGGCAACGAGTTCTACTCCGTCGCGGGCGCGACCCGCCTGCGCGACGTGTTGCCCTCGTTCTCGGGCGGTCGGGCGATCGTCGGTGTCTGTGGGGCGCCGTTCAAGTGCCCGCCGGCGCCCAGCGAGTGCGCGCTGCTGCTGCACGACTACCTGGTGCAGCGGGGCCTTCGCGGAGCGTGGAAGATCACGTTCGTGATCCCCTTCCCCACACCGGTGCCGCCGTCGCCCGACACGTCGGCCGCGCTCGTCGAGGCTTTCGCCGAGCGCGGGATCGAGTTCGTTCCCAACCGCCGTGTCAGCGCCCTCGACCCGGCGCGCCGCGTCGCCGTGCTCGACGACGGCGCCGAGTTGCCCTACGACCTCTTCCTCGGCGTCCCCAAGCACCGCGCTCCCGACGTCGCCCTCGCCAGCGGCCTGGCCGAGGACGGCTACGTGCCCGTCGACCCGCGCACGCTCGAGACGCGGTTCCCTCGCGTCTACGCCGTCGGCGACGTTGCCACGATCGGCGTGCCGAAGGCCGGCGTGTTCGCCGAGGGAGCGGCCCGCGTCGTCGCGAGGACGCTGATCGCCGAGCTCCGGGGCGGCGAGCCGCCGGAGCCCTACGACGGCACCGGTTCCTGCTACATCGAGTTCGGCGCCGGGCGCGTCGGCCGGGTCGACGTCGACTTCTTCTCGGGGCCGAAGCCGACCGGTGCCTTCCAGGCCCCGTCGAGCGCGCTCGTGGCACAGAAGCAGCACTTCGGCTCGAGCCGCCGCGCCCGCTGGTTCGGCCTCTGAGCCCCCGCCGGCCGCTGTAGCCGCTCGGCAAGAGGGCAGGGTCAGGTCTTCTTCGTTCCACTCGACAGGCGAACAGGCGCGCGCCCCCTCGCTGGAAGGCGCGCGCGCGTCTCATCGTGTTGCGGTTCCGGGCGTGGCTACGGGTGGTTGTCCCGCGGGTCCCAGAGCGGGATCGCTGCCGATGCCTCGTAGGCCATCCCCTTCGGATAGCTGATCAGCTCGACGTACGTCCCGAACGGCGTACGGAAGTAGTTGATCGACTGACCCGCGGCAGGCCCCTCGGTGACCTCGAGCGGACCGAGGAGCTTCTCGGCGCCCTTCGCCTGCATGTACTCGACGGCCTTGTCGATGTGCCGCACGTAGAAGGCGATGTGGTGGCCGGCCCAGTCCGAGTTCTTGGCGAACGTGCGGTTCTGGTCGGGAGCCTGGTACTGGAACAACTCGACGTTGGGGCCGTTGCCACCGGTGACCATGCGGATCTGGTCGACGACCGCACGCGGATGCACGTCGAGCAGATCCTGCATGAACGTTCCGGTGTCGTCCCTGAACGGACCGAACGTCAGTGGATTCGTGAAGCCAAGGACGTCCGCGAACCACGCCGCGGCCGTGACGACGTTCGGAACCGTGATGCCGATGTGGTCGATCCCGATGAGCCCGGGCACCTTGGTGACGACGGAATCGAGCCCGTTCTGCTTCGGCGACCAGAGCGGCTTGACGCTCGGCACCTGGTATGCCATCCCCTTCGGATAGCTGATGAACTCGATGTACGTTCCGAACGGCGTCTTGAAGTAGTTGATCGACTGGCCGGCGGCGGGGCCGTCGTTGACCGGGAGCGGGCCGAGGAACTTCGTGACGCCCCTCGACTCCATGTACCCGACCGCTGCAGCGATATCGGTGACGTAGAAGGCGATGTGGTGGCCGGCCCAATCGGAGTTCCTCGCCAGCGTCGTGCTCTGATCCGGCGCCCGGTACTGGAACAGCTCGATGTTGGCGCTGTGGCCGATGCGCAGCATCGTGATCTGGTCGACGACGGCACGTGGATCCACATCGAGCAGGTCGTGCATGAACGTCCCGGTGTCGTCTCTGAAGGGCCCGAAGGTCAGAGGCGCGCTCGCCCCCATGACGTCCCGGAACCAGGCGACTGCCTGACCGATGTCCGGAACGGTGATGCCGACATGGTCGGTGCCGACAAGGCCGAGCTGCCCTCGGCCCGCGGCTGCTCGACCGACGCTGGGCGCGGCCCCTCCCTGCTCGGCCAGCAGCAGAGGTGCTAGCGCCGCGGCAGCGGTGAGCTTCGCGCTCCGCGAGAGAAATGTCCGTCGAGGCATCCCGGCGGCAACGTGACCTCCGCCGGGCAGGTGCTCTCGATCGTAGTGGGCCTGGTCGCTCACGCCCTCACCCCCGTCTCTTGGTTCCCAAGTGCGTGCCGAGGAGGCGTCAACGTCGGCGCCACCACCCCGCACCACGAGGCCAGATCTTGTCACGCCTCCCCTGGCCGGGCAAGGTGCGCTCCCCCCGCCGAAGACCTGAGCCCCGGCTCACGCCCGAGCGGCGGGCGCTTGCGGAGCTGGGGCGAGCACCGAGACGATCTCCTCGGGCCTCGCCATGGCGGCGATCTCGGCCGCCACCTCGCCCGCCCGCTGGGCGTACGAGGGGTTGTCGAGCAGCTCTTCAGCAGCCGCGCGGACGTTGGCAGGCGTGATCTCCTCCGGCATGAGCACGCGACCGACGCCGGCCGCCGCGCACACGGCCGCGTTGTCGAACTGATCCGCCGCCTGCGGCACGAGCAGTAGCGGCACGCCGTGGGCGAGTGCGCCGAGCATCGAGCCGGAGCCGCCGTGGCTCACCACGAGCGAGCAGTGCGGCAACAGCTCGGCCTGGGGGACGAAGCGCTCGACGCGCACGCGGGACGGCAGCGGACCCAGCGCAGCGGGGTCGTTTTCAGCTCCGACCGTCGCGACGATCCGGCAGGAGAGGGCGTCGAGGCCGTCGAGCAGGACGCGGAAGAGTGCGAGCTCGTTGAAGACCGTACCGAGCGTGACGTACACGAGCGGACCCTGGCTCGGCGCGTCGGAGCCGATCGGCGTCGGCGTGTCGACCGGTCGCATGCGGTGGACGGGCACGCCAGCGGGTGACGCCTCGGGAGCCAGGCTCGGCGGGCAGATGTCGACGCAGGAGCCGCGGAACACACCACCGAGCGGTTGCGGCTCGAGCCCCGCCGCCCGCCAGAGCGGCGCGGTCAGGCTCGCTGCGGCCTCGAAGCACGGTACCGGGACGAGCCGTCCGAACCCGTGGTGCACCGACGGGACACCGGCTCGGGCGGCAACGAGCGGCGCGACGAGCTCGGCAGACTCGTGCACCACCAGGTCGGGCTGCCAGCTTCCGACGGCTGCGTCGAGCGCCTCGTAGCGCGCCGGCGCTTCGATCACGGCGAAGCGCAGCGAGAATTGCCACGGGCGCCGGTCGGGAACGGGAAGCGCGAGGAGCTCGGCACGATGTGCTGCCATCAGCTCCTTGACTGCCCCATCGTCGAGCCCCGCGGAGAGGAACGAGAAGCCCTCGTCCTGGAGACGCGCCCGCCATGACGGCCCGGATGCGAACCCGACGTCGTGACCTGCCGCCGCAAACGCCCGTGCGAGTGGCAGGAGCGGAAGCACGTGGCCGTAACCGGGGGTGGAGCTGAAAAGGACGCGCACTGCGTGCCCAGCATCATAGGAGCGCCGTCAAGGCGGGTAACGGCGGGCCAGATCTTCCTGTCCCGGGCGTGGATGGAGGCGGGACAGCGCCTGGCGTCCCG
>DAIOGR010000269.1:0-3657 GCA_036745155.1 Gaiella sp. | reverse complement strand
GAGGTGCGCCATCGTCTTGGCGTCACCCAGATCGTTCACGGCCACGATCTCGACGTCTGCCCCGAGCTGCTGCTGGGCGCGGAAGAAGTTGCGGCCGATGCGGCCGAACCCGTTGATGCCGACACGAATTCCCATGTGCTCCTCGTCCTCGCTCTCGATTGTGTGATCTTCCGTCGAGTCTAACGAGGCGACCCAAGCCGCCGGTCCGCACCTTCCACGGATCTCTGCGCGCTTCTTCCGCACGCGGGTTGAGGAATCCGCCGGCGGGTCTCATACTGCTCCGGAGGCGGGCTCGCGCCCCCGGTCGGTGGATCCAGACCCCGTCCGCCGCCTGGTTCCGGAGCGCGCACGTCGGGGGAGGAGATCGTCCTCGGAGCTCCTCCCCCGGCCCGCCTGTATTGGTCCGCAGAGGCAGGATCCCCGAGTGGGGATCCTGCCTCGCGAGAATCCCTGAAGCCGGGCACCTACGGTGCCCAGGGAACCACCCTCATATGGGCTTCGGTCTGGCTCGCTGATCGGGCTCGGACCGGAGCGGTACCTGCGGCTACTCGCGGGCCAGGGCAACGATGCGCGCCAGGCGGCGCTGCATCGCCGCCTTGGTGGCGGGCGGGACGGCGCGCGCGGCGAGCTCGCGAAGCGACAGCTCCGGATGGCGTAGGCGCAGCTCCGCCGCCTCGCGCAGAGCGTCGGAAAGGCGGTCGAGCCTGCCGTCGGCCTGCAGCAGCCGTGCGGCCGCGAGCTGCTCCTGCGCGGCGCGGGCGGTGCGGACGAGGTTCGCGTGATCGGCGTTCGCAAGCCGGTTCGCCTCGGCACGCATCTCGGCGACGACACTCCTCTCCTCGAGTGCGAGCACGGTGTCGATCGCGCCCGCAGCGACCAGGCAGCCCTCGATCTCCTCCCAGCCCTTCGCATAGGCAGCAGCATGCGACGCCCTCTCGACGACCCGCAGCTTCACGTCCTCGACGTGGGCGACGCTGCGGAGGAAGCTCGCGCCCGCGAGCGTCGGCGTGCGCAGCTCGAGGTGCGGCGAGCGAGGGCCGGAGAGCGACCCCGCACCGAGAAACGCGCCCCGCAGGTAGGCGCCGCGGCAGCACTCGCGGGCCACGACACGCCCCGGGGGCTTGTCGAGCGGGCGGTGCAGGGTGTCGAGCACACCAGCCTCCTCCAGGACCTCGAGCGCCCTGGCGCTGCCGTCCACGTGCAGCTGGTAGCGCGTGGCACCGTCGAAGGCCCGGCGACGGTACGTGCGGATCTCGGCAGGCACACGGAGCTCGGCGAGCAGCGCGAACGCACGCCGGGCGACGGCGGAGCTCGCCACGTCCAGGTGGAAGGAGATCGTGCCGCGGCCTCGCAGGTGCAGCGCCCCTGCCGTGTGGAAGAGCGCGGAGATCTCGGCCAGCCGGTCGCAACGGCGTGTCGGGGCGATGGCGGCGAGCTCGGCCCGCACGTCCTCGGCGAGGGTGCCTGCGCTCACAGCGCGACGCCCTCGAGGGCGAGCAGGCGGCGCTTCAGTGCCACGCCGCTCTGGCCGTAGCCGCCGATCCCGTTCGAGGCCACCACCCGGTGGCACGGCACGATCAGGGCGAACCGGCTCTCGGCGCAGAACGACCCGGCTGCCCGTGCCGCCCCCGGCCGGCCGGCGAGCGCCGCGAGCTCGCCGTAGCTCACCAGCTCGCCCCAGGGAACGGCACGAAGTGCCGCGCAGAGCGCCTGCTGGAAGGGAGTCGCCCAGGCGAGCTCGACCGTCACATCGTCGTAGCCGACGGCCTCGCCCCCGAGGTGCAGCGCGAACCGCCGGCACAGTTCCGGCGCGACCCCGGCACAGTCACGCGGCACCTTGGCCGGTAGCGTGCCAAGAGGGGGCCTCGTGCCCCCCACGTGGGGGCCTGGACCGGGAGTCGCCCGGCCCGGAGCGGCCGCCGGGGCTCGACCCCCGGCCTGGGGCGCCAGGTGCTGCAACTCCGGCGAGGCGAGCTCGTGCTGAACGACGACTCCGTCGCGTATCCACAGCTCCCCCACGCCCCAGCCGTCGACCTCGTAGACGTGCCGCGTCACGCGCACGCTGCCGAGCATACAATCGAGCCCGATGAGCTCTCCCGGCAGCTTCCGCCCCCCGGCGGCCGTGAACGAGCCGGTCAAGGGTTACCTGCCGGGCTCGCCGGAGCGTGTCGAGCTGAAGGCCCGGCTGGAGCAGATGGCGGCCGAGCGCCTGCACATCCCGATGGTGATCGGTGGCGAGCGGGTCGAATCCGGGACGACGTTCGAGGCAGTGATGCCGCATCGGCGCTCTCACGTGCTCGCCGACGTCGCGCGCGGCGACGCATCCCACGTGGAGCGGGCGATCGCGGCGGCCCGCGCCGCGCACCGCGAGTGGTCGCGGACGCCGTGGCACGAGCGCGTCGCGGTCTTCCTTCGTGCCGCCGAGCTCCTGTCGGGGCCGTGGCGCTCCACCCTGAACGCGACGACGATGCTGAACCAGTCGAAGACGGTTCATCAGGCGGAGATCGACGCAGTGTGCGAATCGATCGACTTCTTCCGCTTCAACGCCGAATACCTCGTGCGCATCTACGAGGAGCAGCCGGTCTCCTCCGCCGGCGTCTGGAACCGGATGGAGTACCGGCCGCTCGAAGGGTTCGTGTTCGCCATCAGTCCCTTCAACTTCACCGCCATCGGCGCGAACCTGACGACCTCGCCCGCCATGATGGGCAACACGATCGTGTGGAAGCCCGCGTCGACGGCCGCCGCGTCGGCCTGGCACACGATGCGACTGCTCGAGGAGGCGGGGCTGCCGCCCGGCGTGATCAACCTCGTCTTCGGCTCCGGCGCCGAGCTCGGCGACGCAGTGCTCGCGAGCCCCGAGCTGGCAGGCGTGCACTTCACGGGCTCGACGTCCGTCTTCCACTCGATCTGGGGCACGATCGGCCGGAACATCGGCGGCTACCGCAACTACCCCCGCATCGTCGGCGAGACCGGCGGCAAGGACTTCATCCTCGCGCACCCCTCCGCCGACCCCGACGCGATCAGCACCGCCGTCATCCGCGGCTCCTTCGAGTACCAGGGCCAGAAGTGCTCCGCCGCGTCGCGGCTCTACATCCCGTCGAACCTCTGGCCCGAGGTTCGTGAGCGGCTCGCTTCAGAGGTGGGCTCCATCCGCATGGGCGATGTGAGCGACTTCACGAACTTCATGGGTGCGGTGATCGACGGCAAGTCGTTTGCCACCCAGCAGGAGGCGATCGCAGAGGCGCGCGCGGCGGGCGCCGAGATCGTCGCCGGCGGCGGCACCGACGACGGCGAGGGCTGGTTCGTCGAGCCCACCGTGATCAAGACCGACGATCCCGGCTTCCGGCTGATGCGCGACGAGCTCTTCGGGCCCGTCGTCACCGCGTACGTCTACGACGAGCAGCGGTGGGACGACACCGTCGACCTCGTCGACGCGACGGGCTCCTACGCGCTCACCGGCGCCGTGTTCTCCAACGACCGCTACGCCCTGGCAGACGCCCAGTCGCGCCTTCGCTACGCGGCCGGGAACTTCTACGCCAACGACAAGCCGACCGGCGCCGTCGTCGGTCAGCAGCCTTTCGGCGGCGCCCGCGCCTCGGGCACGAACGACAAGGCCGGCTCGATGTGGAACCTGATCCGCTGGGTCAGCCCACGCAC
>DAIOGR010000268.1:0-3682 GCA_036745155.1 Gaiella sp. | reverse complement strand
TGCGGCACGAAGAACGCCGAGGTCGCAATGGTGACGATGTACACCAGCATCTGCGACCACGCGGCGCCGAAGCTGACCAGCTCGTTGAACGCGTGCCGTGCGAAGCTGGAAGACCCGCCCGCCTCCGGATAGCGCACCGTGCCTTCGGCGTACGTCGCGGCCGTGGCGGCAAAGACGACGCCGGCGACGAGAAAGACGAGCGGGGTCAGCCCGAGCGCGTAGAAGGCGGTGAGGCCGAGCGCGTAGTAGATCGACGACCCGACGTTCCCGTAGGCCGTGGCGAACAGCGCGGGGGTGCCGAGCACGCGCTCGAGCTCGACCTCCCGTCTCCTGCGGCTTGGCACCGGCGCAGTCTACGCCCGCTCCCGGCGCAGACCGGGAGCTGAAGCACGCGGGCAGAGCGAGGGGCCGGTTGCCCGGCCCCTCGCGTCGGATTTCGAAGCCGTTACCTGCCGCCCCGCGGCAGCGGGATCGTGCCCGAGGCAGGAGTCTCAGGCGGAGCTGCCACCGAGGTAGCTCCAGCTGCTGCTCCCGGGACGAGAGCGGGCAGCGCGCCTGCCCCCGCCCCGCCGGAGACCGTCGCCGCCGACGTGCCGGCGCTACCCGGCGTGTCGATGCGAACGACCGTGCTGCCGATCGTCGACGAGCCGTCCGAGAAGACGAGCACGCCGAGATACCGCTTGCCGGCTGTCAGGGCCGACCAGCCCACGGTCAGGTTGACCGTCCCGCCGACCGTGGCGGCCGCCGGGCTGGGCGTGGCGGTCATGTTGCCGGCGTCTGCCGATCCGACCGTCCAGACGAACAGCTTGAACGTGCCGGAGCCGCCGGGAACGGCGAATCCGTCGACGACAGCCGTGTAGGAGCCGGCGGCCGGGTTGGCGAGGTTCACTTCCTCTTCGGTCGTGCCGCCGCCGCTCGACCCGACGACACTCGCGCCCTTCAGCACGACCAGGTCGAGGTCGGCTCCGGCGGGCGTGACGGAGTCGTCGAACAGCGCGATCCGGGCCAGGGTCGTCCCTGCCGGAATCGTGAAGCCGAACGACACCTGCTGGCCCGTCTGAATCGGGCTGACGAACGTCGTCGCGGCGACGAGCCCGCGCTTTGCCGTCGTCAGCGACCCTGCGTACCCGGTCTTGACGGCGAGGCCGGTCGAACCCGACACGCCTTGCCCGACCACGAGCGAGGGCGCGGCCAGAGCGACAGGCCGGATCACGACCGGCGACCGCACCACGTGGCCCTTGTTGCCCGTGAGGGTGAAGAAGCCGGTGGCGTAACTCCCGATCGTGGCCGACGTGCGCGTGAACCCGACCGTGAAGGTCCTGGTCTGGCCGGGCGCCAGCGTGAACGATGCCGGCAGCGTCGTCGTGATGCCGGTGAGGCCGCTGACGGAAGCGGTGTACAGCTCCGTCTGCGAGCCGACGTTCGTCACCCTGCGGGTGACCGTCTGCGAGCCTGCCAGGTCACCGATCGCGATCGACGCCTGGTTGAGGTCGCTCGGGTCGATGCGGAGTGACGCACACGACGACGACACGAGCTGGCGGGTGCCGCACAGGAAGCCGAACCAGTCGGCGAAGCCGGCGTCGTAGACGAGGCCTGGATCGAGCGCCTTCGTCGGATCGACGTGGCCGGCACCCGCGTTGAACGGGGTGTAGTCGAGCGTGTTGTAGGCGGTCGTCATCACAGCCGACCGCATCGCGGCCGGCGACCAGTCGGGATGCCCCTGCGTCAGCAGGGCCATCACACCCGCCAGATGCGGGCTCGACATCGACGTGCCGCTGTACAGGTCCTGCAGGCGGCCGTGGTTGCCGGGCGGGGCGACGGTGGCCAGGATGTCCTGGCCCGGCGCCGTGATGTCCGGCTTCAGCTGATCGCCGCCGCCCGCGATCAGCGGGCCGCGCGACGAGAACGACGCCTGGAACGGTGCGGCTGCGTTGAACACGAGCGCGCCCTTCGAGATCGTGCCGACCTGGCCGACCTTTCCCATCACCGACGCCCGATCCGTGTTCGGCAGGTGGATCGTGGGCACGAAGTGCAGGTCGGCGTTGAGCGAGTTCACGTTCGTATTGACGAGGATCATCCCGATCCCGCCGGCGAGCTGCACCGCAAGGCTCTTCTCGGTGCGGGCGTTGACGCCGCGATCACAGATGACGAGCTTGCCCGTGACGACGGACGGGTCGAGCGCCCCGAGGAAGCAGAGCCCTGCCTCGGTGGCGTCGGGCCCGGCGTCGACGATCGTTCCCGTCGCCGCCGTCGGTGCGAACGACTTGCCGTTGTACGTGGTGGCGCCCACCTTGAGCGTCCCGAGGCCGTCACGGTTGTGCGTGCTCGCACCGACCGTGGTGAGCCAGGGGCTCGGGTGAGCGACCGTCGACGCGCCCGGGCCGTCGTTGCCGGCCGAGACCGAGACCGCGACGCCGGCGTCGGCCGCGAACAGGAAGGCGACCTCGACCGGGTCGAGGAAGTTGGTGCGCGTGCCGCTGATCGAGTAGTTGAGCACGTCGACGCCGTCGGCGATCGCGTCGTCGATGGCGGCGACGCTGTCGGCGGTCGAGCACGAGCCACCCTGGATTCCGGTGGCGGGATTCACCTTCTCCCAGCACACCTTGTAGACAGCGATGCGCGCACGCGGTGCGATGCCCGTCGTCGAAGCGCCGACACCGGTGGCAACGCCGCTCGTGACGGCGTTCGCGTTGCCGGCCGCCGTGGAGGCCGTGTGCGAGCCGTGCCCGCCCTGGTCGCGCGGCGAGTAGTAGTTGATTGCCGGGTCGGTGGCGGCGGGGCCGCCGAAGCCGTCGATGTACCAGCGCGCTCCCACGATCTTGTTGGAGCAGTCGCCCTTGTCGAACTCCTGCCCGTAGGTGCAGACGCCCTTCCACTGGCTGTACGGCAGCTTCGTGTACGCCGGGAAGCCGTAGCCGACCTGGTTCCCGACCTTGTCGGAGAACGCCGGGGCCTCGGGCCAGATGCCGCCGTCGAGGATGCCCACGACGACGCCCTCGCCCGCGCTGCCTACCCCGCCGAGCTTCTGCCAGGCGCCGCCGGCCTTGTCGAGCCCGAGGAACGACGGCGTCGACGACGTGTCGACCGGACGCAGCTCGTTCTCGGACACGGCCACGACGCCCTTGACGGTCTTCAGCGCGGCAGCCTGCTGGTCTGTCAGCTTCGCCGCGAAGCCGTTGTACGCCACGTTGTAGTCATAGATCCTCTCTGCGCCGCCCACCTTGGCGAGCACTGCAGCGTGCTGTGCGTTGAGGTAGGCGATGTAGTTCGTGACGGCATCCGCCTTCCGGTCGATTCTCTGACCGGGAGCCGGCTTGGTCGCCGGGTACCCCGCGATCCCGCCTTCGTAGGCGACCGCAGGAGGTTGGATGATCTGGACGATGTATGTCTTGACCGCCTGGGCACTCGGTGCTCCCGAGGCGGGGACGGCGAAAAGCGCCGTCGCTACGAAAGCGCTCAGGGCAAGAAGCCCCAGCGCTGCTCTACCTCTCATCGTGACTCCCCTCTGCGCTGTTCGGCCGCCTGAACCGGCAGCCCGCAAAGCCCGTCACTAGACGTGCCCGTCACGAGGGTGTCCGTGCCGAGCTTTCCCCATCGCCGATTCTACTCCTCGCGCAGACCACACTCAAACGGGAGGGCGGCCTCTCGGCCGCCCTCCCTCGTACCGCACGCGTGTGCCGGA
>DAIOGR010000267.1:0-3727 GCA_036745155.1 Gaiella sp. | reverse complement strand
CTGTCTGCCAGCTCGTCCAGGAGCGGCAGCTGCATGCCGGCGAGCGGCACGCGTGCCATCAGCGACGCCTCGATCGTGAGCGCGACCAGGTCCTCCGGCTCGAGGTTGTGCACGTGCGACTTGCCGCAGGCGCGCGCGAGCGTCTGCGCCTCGAGCGTGAGCACCCGCAGGTAGTTCGCAACCTTGCGCCCGCCGAGCACCGGGTCGAAGAGGGACGCGAGCTCGTCGTCCTGCGTCGAGATGCCGACCGGGTCGCGGCCGGCCTGCCAGTCGTCGTAGAAGCCGGCAGAGCTGCCGATCTTCCGGTACGCCTCCTCGTACTCCGGGCTGTTGTCGCCCATCGCCACGAGCGCCGCCGTGCCGATCGCCACCGCGTCCGCCCCGAGGGCGAGCGCCTTCGCCACGTCCGCGCCGCTGCGAATCCCGCCGGAGACGATCAGCTGCACCTCACGGTGCAGGCCGAGCTCCTGCAGTGCCTGCACGGCGAGCGGGATTGCGCACAGGGTCGGGATGCCGACGTGCTCGATGAAGACGTCCTGGGTGGCCGCCGTGCCGCCCTGCATGCCGTCGACCACGATCACGTCGGCACCCGCCTTGACCGCGAGCTGGACGTCGTAATACGTGCGCGTCGCGCCGACCTTGACGAAGATCGGCTTCTCCCAGTCGGTGATCTCGCGGAGCTCGCCGATCTTGATCTCGAGATCGTCCGGGCCGGTCCAGTCCGGATGCCGGCAGGCGCTGCGCTGGTCGATCCCCTTCGGCAGGTCGCGCATGGCCGCCACCCGATCGGAGATCTTGTGGCCCAGCAGCATGCCGCCGCCGCCCGGCTTCGCTCCCTGCCCGATCACCACCTCGATCGCATCCGCCTTGCGGAGGTCGTCGGGGTTCATGCCGTAGCGCGACGGGAGCAGCTGGTAGACGAGCAGCTCCGAATGCCCGCGCTCTTCCGGCGTCATGCCGCCGTCACCCGTGGTCGTCGAGGTGCCGACCTCGGTGGCGGCCCGTCCGAGCGCCTCCTTCGCCGGCGCAGACAGGGCGCCGAAGCTCATCCCCGCGATCGTGACGGGTATCTTCAGCTCGAGCGGCTTCGAGGCGAACCGCGTCCCGAGCGTCACATTCGTGTCGCAGCGCTCCCGGTAGCCCTCCAGCGGATAGCGCGAGACGCTCGCCCCGAGAAAGAGCAGGTCGTCGAAATGCGGCAGCTTGCGCTTCGCGCCGAAGCCGCGGATGTCGTAGATGCCCTCGCGTGCGGCCCGCTGGATCTCGGCGATCACGTTCCGGTCGAAGAGGTAGGACTCGCGCAGCCCCGGGCGCCACTCGGCGACAGGCGGGGAGACGGGATGGAGGGTGTCGGTCATCAGTACGCCGCCGCGTTGTCGACCTTGAACGTGTAGAGCTGCCGGGCCGAGCCGAACCGCCGGAAGTCTCCCGCCTCGACGTCGTCGATCCCGGCGCGGGCGAGCAGCTCGCGCACCTGGGCGAGATGCTCGTCGCGCATCTCCTTCTCGATGCAGTCGGCGCCGAGCCCCGCCACGTCGCCCCGCACATACAGGCGCGCCTCGTAGATCGAGTCGCCGAGGGCCTCCCCCGCGTCGCCGCACACGACGAGGCAACCCGTCTGCGCCATGAAGGCGCTGAGATGGCCGACAGAGCCGCGAACGACGATGTCGACCCCTTTCATCGAGATGCCGCAGCGGGCGGCGGCGTCCCCGTGCACGACGAGCAGCCCGCCGTGCGCGGTGGCGCCGGCCGACTGGCTGGCGCTGCCGTCGACGACGACGGAGCCCGACATCATGTTCTCGGCCAGGCCCGTGCCGGCGTTCCCCCGCACGCGCACGTTGGCGTGTTGGTTCATCCCGGCGCAGTAGTAGCCGACGTGCCCGTCGATCTCGACCTCGAGCTCGGCGTCGAGGCCGCACGCGACGGCATGGGCACCGCGCGGGTTGACGACACGCCACCGGCTCGGCCCCGCGCCGCTGCGGGCAACCTCGTGCAGCCGCTGGTTCAACTCCCGCAGCGGCGTCACGGCGAGGTCGACGACCTCGGTGGCGAGAGCGGCGTCGGCGACCATCAGACGGCCGCCTTCTCCCACACGTAGACGACGCCGGGCTCCGGCTCCCACATGCGAGCCTCGTCGGCGCCCGGCAAGACCGCGATCGCGTGGTACTCCGACGCCATCGCAACCCACTCGTCCGTCTCCGCCAGGACCGCGGGCTTGCACGCGATCGGGTCGCGCAGGACGGCAAAGCCGTCGGCCGTCCCCACGGCAAACGTGTAGAAGCCGTCGAGGTCGTCGAGGCAGCCCTCGAGCGCCTGCTCGAGCGACGCGCCCTCGCGCAGGCGCCAGGCGAGATACCCGGCGGCGACCTCGGTGTCGTTCTCCGTCTGGAACTCGATCCCCTCGCGCCGCAGCTCGCGGCGCAGCGTGTTGTGGTTGGAGAGCGAGCCGTTGTGGACGAGGCAGAGGTCGAGGCCGGTCGAGAACGGATGCGAGCCCTCGGTGGTGACGCGGCTCTCCGTCGCCATGCGCGTGTGCCCGAGCGCGTGCGTCCCCTGGAGGTCGACGAGGTGAAACTGCTCGGCGAACACCTCCGGCCGCCCCACCTCCTTGTAGATCTCGATCACCCTGCCGGCGCTCATGACCCGGAGCTCCGGCCGGTGGTGTCGCACCCAGGCCTCCGCCTCCGCGGCGTCGGCGTCGACGACGACGACCGCGTGGTTGCCGCGGACGTTCGGCTCGTGCTCGCCGCCGAAGGCATCGGCGAGCTCGTCGCAGACGGCGCCCCAGTGCTGATGGGGATCGGCCGAGTACAGCGTCAGCTTGCTCGAGCCGGGCGCAGCCGGGTCGCGGTAGACGGCGACGCCGGCGCTGTCGGGGCCGCGATTGCTCATCTGCGCCAGCATCCCGGTGAGGTGCACCCCCAGCGCGCTCTCGATCTCAGGCGACTTGGCGAACAGTCCGACGATCCCGCACATCGACCCTCCTATAGCAATAAGCTCTACGTCCGATATCCGGCGCGAGTCACATTACCCCAGGAAATAAGCGACTTCTTCCACAATCTTGCACTAGTCCGTATAGAGCAAAGCTCCATATGGACTAGAAGCGGGTCAGGTACTCGCGGATCTCCCAGGGCGTCACCTGCTCGTGGTAGCGGAACCACTCCTCGCGCTTGACGCGGAGGTAGTAGTCGACGTACTCCTCGTCCTCCCGGGTGCGGCCGAGAGCGGCCCGCAGCACGTCGTCGCGCTCGAGCTCGCCGGCCGCGTCGAGCAGGTTCGCCGGCAGCGACTTGAGCCCGCGCGCGGTCAGCTCCTCGTAGGAGAAGCTGTAGAGGTTCTCGGAGTTCGGCTCCCCGGCGTCGAGCCCGTTCGCAACCCCGTCGAGCCCGGAGGCGAGCACCGCCGCGGCGGCGAGATAGGGGTTGCAGGAGCCGTCCACGGTGCGATCCTCGATCCGCCCCGGTGCCGGGATGCGCAGCATCTGCGTGCGGTTGTTGTAGCCGTACGAGATCCAGACCGGTGACCAGGTGGCGCCACTCGAGGTGGAGCCGGGCTTCAGCCGCTTGTACGAGTTGACGGTCGGCGCCGTGAGCGCGCTGTAGGCCCGCGCGTGCGCCTTCAGCCCGCCGACGAAGTTGTAGGCGAGCTTCGAGAGCCCCAGCCCGCGTGGGTCTGCCTCGTCGAGGAAGACGTTGACGCCGTCCTTCCAGAGCGACATGTGGAAGTG
>DAIOGR010000266.1:0-3738 GCA_036745155.1 Gaiella sp. | reverse complement strand
GACCTGGGCGGGGATGTCGCGCCAGTAGATGACCGTGAGCGTGGCGCTCATTGCTCCCCCGGGAAGGCGAGCTGCTCGACGAAGAGGTCGTTGAAGTCCTCCCGGTCGGAGAGCTCGACGTACTCGACCTCGTCGAACATCGCGGTAGCCGCATGCCGCTCCTGCATGGAGAGCAGCGCCATCTTGGCGCCCTCGCCGGCGACGTTGCCGGCCGAGACGATGCGCGGCAGGGCCAGCCTGGGTACGAGGCCGATCCGGACGGCGCTCGCGGGCGACAGGTAGGAGCCGAACGAGCCGGCCAGCAGCACCTGCTGGATCTCGGAGACGTCGATGCCGAGCTCCTGGACGAGCAGGCTCCAGCCCGTGGCGATAGAGGCCTTGGCGAACTGCAGCTCCCGCACGTCACGCTGCGACAGGTAGACCGCGTTCTCGACGTCTCCTACCTCGTTCGGCCAGTGGAGCACGAAGATCCGCTCGCCGTCCTCGCGGGCCACCAGGCGGCATGCAAGCTCGGGCGCGATCTCGGCGGCCTGCTCGTTCGGGACGAAGCGCCCCGACAGGTCGAGCAGACCGGCGCCGACGAGCTCGGCGACCGCGTCGACGAGGCCAGAGCCGCAGATGCCGACCGGCTCCGTGTCGCCGATCACGTCGAGCTCGATTGCGTCGTCCCTGATGCGCACGACCTCGATGGCGCCGTCGGCGGCGCGCATGCCGCAGCGGATCTGGGCCGCTTCGAAGGCCGGCCCCGCCGGGGCGGCCGTGCAGACGAGGCGCTCGGCCGACCCGAGCGCGATCTCGCAGTTGGTGCCGACGTCGATGAAGAGGCGCAGCCGCCTGTCGCGCGTCATGCCGGTGGCGAGCAGGCCGGCGACGATGTCGCCGCCGACGTAGGCGCCGAGGGCGGGGAAGAGCGTGGCCCGCGCGCGGGGGTGCAGTCGCAGTCCGAGCTCCGAGGCGGGCATGTCCGGATAGGAGGGTGCCACCATGATGAAGGGGGCGACGCCGATCGGCTCCGGGTCGATCCCGAGCGCCAGCTGCGTCATCGTCGCGTTCCCGGCGAGCGCCACTTCGTACACCTCGGTCGGGTCGACGCCGCCCTGCGCGCAGACCTCGTCTGCGAGCTCCTGCAGCGTCTCGCAGGCGAGCCCTCGCAGGCGCTCCAGCGCTTCGGGATCGAGCATGGTGGCGGAGATGCGCGAGATCACGTCGGCGCCGAACGGCTGCTGCCGGTTCAGCATCGACCGCACCGCGACGGGCGTGCCGGTGCCGATGTCGAGCAGCGTGGCGACGACGGTAGTGGTACCGAGGTCGAAGGCGATCCCGTGCAGGCGCTCGCTCGTGTCGCCGGGCTCGACGTCGATCAGGAGGTCGTCGACCACTACGCAGGTGACGCGGAAGTCTGAGTCCCGCAGCACGCGCGGGAGGCGCCGCAGTACGCCGGGCTCGACGCGTAGTTCGAGGTCGTCGACGGCGTCGAGCAGCCGCTTGAGATCCGTGCGCTGGTCCTGCAGCGTGGGCTCCTCGAGCTCCACGTAGCGCTTCTGCACGGCCGGGTGCAGGATCACCTGGCGCCCCACGCCGACGGTGGCCGCCTTCGGCCGCGTTTGCAGCGGCGGCACGTCGACGACGAGGTCGTGCTGCGCTTCGGAGCGGCAGGCGAGCCGCCAGCCGAGCTCGAGGTCGCCCGGGTCGAAGGCCCGCACGTCGAGCGGTGAGATCGGCACCGTGCCGTCCACCACCCGTACCTTGCACTTCTTGCAGGTCCCGTGCCCGCCGCAGGTCGAGTCGATCGCGATCCCGTTCCAGGAGGCGGCGTCGAAGACGGTCACGCCCGGCGGCACGCGCACGGCGGTGCCGGACGGCTCGAAACGCAGGGCGACCCTGGCGGGCGGCTCCGCCGCGCCTTCCTGGGGCTCGGGCCGCTCCATCGCGGTCGTCACGCAGTCGCCGCGGCCTGTGCCTGGCGGTGGGCGGCGATCCAGTTCGTGCCCCACTCGTCGCGGGCGAGCAGCAGGTCGGCGGCGCGGCACGCGTCCACGGTCAGGGCGGTGCGCGCGTCCATGATCGCGCTCGTGAGGCCGGCGTAGGAGGCGACCGCGAGGAACGCCGCGTTCAGGGTGTGGCGGCCCGGCAGCCCGAACGACGTGTTCGAGGCGCCGAGCGTCATGTTCAGCCCGTACGTGTCGCGGATGCGCGAGATCGTCTCCAGCGTCGTCACGACCGCCTGCGGGTCGGCCCCGACCGTCATCGCGAGCGGGTCGATCACGATGTCCTCCAGCGGGATCTCGTAGCGGCCGTGCACGATCTCGACCAGGCGTGCGCAGACCTCGAGGCGCTCGTCCGCCGTCTGGGGGATGCCCGTCTCGTCGTTGACGAGGCAGATGATGGCGGCCCTGTGCTCCTTCACCAGCGGCAGCACGCGCTCCAGGCGATCTTCCTCGCAGGTGACCGAGTTGACGAGCGCCTTGCCCTCGTACACGGACAACCCCGCCTCGAGCGCCTCCACCACGGAGGAGTCGATGCAGAGCGGGAGGTCGGTGTGCTCCTGCACGAGACGGACGGCCCGCGAGAGCAGGTCGGCCTCGTCCGTCAGCGGCACGCCCATGTTGACGTCGAGCACGTGGGCGCCCCCTGCGACCTGGTCTTCCACGTCCTTGACGATCTCGGACAGGTCACCCGCCCGCAGCGCCTCGGCGAACGCCTTGCGGCCCGTCGGGTTGATGCGCTCGCCGATGATGCAGAAGGGCTGGTCGGGCCCGATCAGGACCTCTCTAGACGGTGAGCTGAGGACGGTGTGCATGCGCGCGTCTTTCCTCCATGAGTGGGATGTCGAGGTCCTGGCACAGACGCGTGAGGGAGCCGTCGTGCCTGAAGTCCGTCAGGTGCAGGCCGCGCACGCCGGGCAGCGAGAGCGCGTGGCGTGCCTGCTCGAGGACGAGCTGGTAGGCGGCCTCCGCCTGGTCGTCGGCCTGCTCGACCTGCGCGATCACCTCGGCGGGCACGTCGATGCCGGGCACCGCGCGATCGATGAACGCGAGCGCCCGCGCTCCGCGCGCGAGGAGGATGGTCGGCAGAATCGCGGCCCGCGAGGTCAGTCCCTGCTGCTCGAGCGCTCCCACGAATGCCTCCAGGCGGTCGGGGTGATAGCAGATCTGCAGCTGCAGGAAGCAGGCCCCCGCGGCGATCTTCTTGGCCGCCCGGCGAGCGCGGTGGTCGAGCGGCGGCGCTCCGGGGTTCTCGACTGCGCCGACGAACAGCGGGGGAGCAGGCTCGAGCTTGCGACCCGACAGGTAGCGGCCGCGCGAGAGCGACGTCGCGACGCGGATCAGCTGGGGGCCGTCCAGGTCGAAGACGCGGCGGGCCTCTGGCTCGTCCCCCGCCGTCACATCGTCGCCGGTCAGACAGCAGACGTTGTGGACGCCGTGCAGAGCCGCTCCTACCATGTCGGCCTGGCAGGCGATCCGGTTCTTGTCCCGGCAGACGACCTGCAGGATCGGCTCCACGCCCGCCTGCGCGATCGCGATCGCGCAGGCGACGTTGGAGGCATGGGCGTGTGCGGCCGTGTTGTCGGTCGCGTTCATCGCGTCCACCCATTTCGCCATCTCCTCGATCCGCCCGTGGAACGCGTCGAGCGTGCCGCCGTCGATCGCCGGCGCTTCCCCCGTGACGATGAGGCGGTCGCCCGCCTCCACCAGCTCCTGCAGCCTCGTCACGTCGTCACGTCGTCACGTCGTCACG
>DAIOGR010000265.1:0-3758 GCA_036745155.1 Gaiella sp. | reverse complement strand
GCGGCCGCCCCTGGCTCCAGATCCTCGTGCTCGGGCTCACGTTCATGCTGCTCGGGCTCGTGACCGATTCCGCCTGGGCGCTCGCTGCCGGCACGGCAGGCGAGGCGCTGCGGCGCAGCCGGCGCTTCGTGCACGTGCAGCGCTACGTCTCGGGCAGCGTCTTCGTCGGCCTCGGCGTGCTGGCGGCGCTGACCGGCGGCCCGCGCACGTCGAGCTCCTAGTTCCGGGAGCTACGAGGCGCTCTCGAGCCGCAGTGGCAGGCGCGGCGGCAGCGCCACGGCCGAGGTGTCCCGCGTGCGCTTCGCCTCGTACAGCGCCTCGTCGGCGAGGTGGAGCGCGGCGGCGGGGGAGACCGAGCCGTCCAGCAGCGTGCAGCCCACGGAGACGGTGACGGGAACCGCAGCCGTCGCGGTCGGCACCGGCCGGGCTCCCACGAGCATCCGGATCCGCTCGCCGACCTGCTCGAGCTGGCGGCGGTGGCGTACGCCGGGTGCGAGCACCGTGATCTCCTCGCCGCCCCAGCGCGCCACGACGTCCGAAGGGCGCAGACCGTCGACGAGCCGGCCCACCACCTCGACGAGCACCTGGTCGCCGATTCTGTGCCCGTGACGGTCGTTGATCGACTTGAAGCGGTCGATGTCGATCAGGTAGAGGCCCGCGGGGAGCGCGCCGCGGACGACTCGGGCGTGCTCCGCGGCCATCGCCTCCTCGAAGGCGCGCCGGTTCGGTGCGCCGGTCAGCTGGTCGCGCCGCGCGTTCGCCTGCTCCAGCGCGAGCGCGGCGGCAGTCGTCTCGCGGGTGCGCTTCGCGATCACGAGGCTCGCGAGCAGCGCGAGCACGACGAGGACGACGAGCACGGGGGTTTCGCCCGACGCCAGCAGGAGCACCGCGAGCACCGGCGCCATCAGCAGCAGCTCCAGGCAGTCGACGGCGACGCCGCGCCAGAACGTCCGTGCCAGGGGGGTGGCGCGGCGCTCCAGCATGATCAGCAGGCGCCCGGCGCTGTTGACGGCAACGGCACTTGCGAGCGCCGCCACCGCCACGAGCGTGGCGCCGGTTCCACCGTGCCAGGCGACGAGCCCTGCCGAGCCGGCGGCGAGTCCCTGGACCGCTCCGATGCCGCCCTCGGCGAGCCGCCGGCGCCAGACGGCCTCGGGTCGCGCCAACTGGGTGGCGGCTCCGGCCGCGAGCCCGGCGAGCGGTCCGCCGAGGAGCCCCGTGAGCACGATCACCGGCGTCGAGGCGGTGTACCAGCTGCGCGGCCCCAGCTGGACGACGATGCGCTCTGCCACGGCAGAGGTGACGAGCAGCGCGGCCACGACCGGCAGTGCAGCGTCGACCTCCCAGCCGGCAAGCGCGATCCAGGCTGCGGCCAGGATTGCGGCGAGCAGCGAGAACCCGAGCGCGACCCGTGTCCCGCGGGACGGGTCGGCAACGGCCGCGCCGGTGCGCACCGGCGCCCCAGGCGGTCGCGCTCCGCTCGCCGCAGCAGGCCGAATCTCCACTACCGACTCTCAACGGCAGCGAAACGCCCTCGGCCGCCCCCCGGAAGGGGGAGGCAAGGGTGCTAACCGCCGCCGTAGACCGAGATCGGCAGCGCCAGCGTCACCTCGTCCCCGGAAGGCAGCTCCGCCTCCAGGGCCTCGATCAGAGGGAGGGCCCCGGGCGCCGCGAGCAGTAGGCGCTCGACGACCTCCTCGGTGGCGTCCAGCACGACGAGCTCCTGCTTGAACGGGCGCGGGAAGCGGCCGCGCCCGAGGTACCAGCCGTAGAACTTCTTCAGGAACCCCGACGCGCGCCGCTCACCGAGCTCCCGCACGGTCTCACGGACGAAGAGGACGAGCTCCGCCACCACCTCCTCGCGCGACGGTCCTTCCACGTCGCCGTCGACGATCTCGCGCAGCGCCCACGGGTTCCCCTGGGCGCCACGTCCGACCATCACGGCAGCCGCCCCGGTCAGCGCGAGCACTGTCTGCGCCCGGGCGCGTGACGTGATGTCGCCCGAAGCGACGACCGGGACGTCGACGCGCGAGACGAGCTCTGCGGTGAGCGAGTGATCGGCGGTGCCCGTGTACATCTGCCGGGCCGAGCGCGGATGCAGGGTGAGCGACGCCGCGCCGGCCTCCACGAGCAGCGGGCCGACCGTGAGGCAGTCCCGCGACCCGTCGTGCAGCCCGCGCCTCATCTTCACCGACACGGGGATGTCCACCGCCTCGGCCACGGCTGCGACGATCCGGCAGGCGAGCTCCGGCTGCTCCAGGAGCGTGGCGCCCGCCCCCGTCTTCGTCACCTTGCGCACCGGGCAGCCGAAGTTGATGTCGACGATGTCCGCACCGGCAGCCGCGACCATTCGCGCCGCCTCGCCCATGACGGCGGGGTCGGAGCCGAAGATCTGGATGGCCAGCGGATGCTCGTCGGAGGCGACGCGAAGGTACCCGAGGGTCTTCTCGTTGCGGTGCTCGATACCGGCGCACGACACCATCTCGGAGCACACGAGGCCTGCGCCGAAGCGGCGTCCCTGACGCCGGAACGCCTGCACGCTGACGCCGGCCATCGGCGCGAGCACGAGGCGCGTCGGCACCTCGACCTCGCCGATCCACCAGCTCTCACGAAGGTCGACCTGCATCACGCCATGGTAGTCGCAGGCCGTTTGCGGACACCCCGCCACGGCAGCTACCATTCGCGCCCGTCGTGGCGCCCAGGCGCCGCGTTTGCCGCATCTCGCCGTACCGGTTCCGTGTCCCGCCGCCCCGTTCCGCCGTACCCATGGAGGCCAGCTCGTGAAGGACGTGATCCTCACCGCAGAGGGCTACGAAAACCTGAAGCAGGAGCTCGACACGTTGCGTACGGACGGGCGCCGCGAGGTCGCAGACCGCATCCGGGTGGCACGCGAGTTCGGCGAGATCGCCGAGAACGCCGAGTACGACGACGCGAAGAACGAGCAGGCCATGCTCGAGCACCGGATCGCCCAGCTCGAGGAGCGCCTGCTGAACGCCCGTGTGATCGACACGAAGCACGTCGACACGAGCGTCGTCTCGATCGGGTCGGTCGTGCGGCTGCGCGATGTCGACGCCAAGGAGACGGTCGAGTACCACATCGTCGGCTCAGCAGAGGCGAACCCGGCCGAGCGGAAGCTCTCGAACGAGTCGCCGGTGGGCAGGGCGATCATGGGGCGCAAGAAGGGCGAGACGGTCGAGGTGACGACACCCCGCGGCAGCACGCTCAAGTTCAAGATCATGGAGATCAAGGCCGCCTGATCTGTCCCGGCCGGCCGCCGGCTGCCGCCCCGGTCGAGCCTGCCACCGCCGCGACGACGTGCCGAGCGCGGCGCAGGGGCGCTCCGGCCCGGGGCTGCCGTACTATCTCGTGGCCGCGCGCTCCGAGTGACCGGCGGCAGTGCCCCACCCACGCTCTCACGATCATGTCGAGCTCTCCGCCCGCACCGAAGCGCTTCCCCGACAGGGACGCGGTCGCGGCGGTGCGCGCGGCGTGCGAGGCGCTCGAGGCGGGCCAGGAGCTCGAGCAGACGTGCCGGCTGGCGGGGCGGGCGATGGCGCGCCGCGACATGGGCAAGCTCGTCTTCCTCGACCTCGTCGACCGCTCGGGCCGGATCCAGCTCTTCTGCCAGCCGTCCGAGATCGGCGACGTCGACGTCGACCTCGGCGACATCGTCGGGGCGGAGGGCGTGCCCATGCGCACGCGCCGGGGCGAGCTCTCGCTGCGCGTGTTTCTGGATATGTGCCGGGAGGACGGCGTCG
>DAIOGR010000264.1:0-3770 GCA_036745155.1 Gaiella sp. | reverse complement strand
GGGAGGCCGTGGGCTTCCGCCACGGCCTGGTAGGTGATCCTGCCGTCGATCACGTTGACGCCCTTGGCGAGCGCGGGGTCGTGGGCGACGGCGCGTGCGACGCCCTGGTCGGCAATCGCCTCGACGTACGGGAGGGTGACGTTCGTGAGTGCCTTCGTGGAAGTGATCGGCACGGCACCCGGCATGTTCGCAACGCAGTAGTGGACGATCCCGTCGACCTCGAAGATGGGGTCGTCGTGCGTGGTCGCGTGCGACGTCTCGAAGCAGCCGCCCTGGTCGATCGCCACGTCGACGAGGGCAGCGCCGGGCTTCATCAGCCCCAGCATCTCACGGGTGATCAGCTTCGGCGCGAGCGCACCGGGCACGAGCACGGCGCCGATCACCATGTCCGCGTCGGCGATCGCCTCCTCGATCTGCAACCGGTTGGACATCGCCAGGCTGATGCGGCCGTTGAGCATGGCCTCGAGCTCGCGCATGCGATCGACGGACTTGTCGAGCACCCACACGTCCGCCTGCATCCCGACCGCGATCAGCGCCGCGTTCATCCCGACGACGCCGCCGCCGAGCACGACGACCTTCGCCGGCGGCACCCCCGGCACCCCGCCGAGCAGGATGCCGCGCCCGCCGTGCGCCTTCTCCAGCGACCAGGCGCCCATCTGCGGCGCCAGCCGGCCCGCCACCTCGCTCATCGGCGCCAGCAGCGGCAGCCGCCGGTCGGTCGTCTCCACCGTCTCGTACGCGATCCCGGTGATGCCGGAGTCGACCAGCGCGCGCGTCAGCGGCTCGTCGGCAGCGATGTGCAGATAGGTGAACAGCGTCAGGCCCTCCCGCAGGCGGGCGTACTCGGCAGCGATCGGCTCCTTCACCTTCAGCAACAGCTCGGCCGACTCCCACACCTCGTCCACCGAAGCGGTCTGCGCCCCCACAGCCGTGTATGCGTCGTCGATAAAGCCCGAGCCGGCGCCCGCCCCTGTCTCCACCACGACCTCGTGGCCGCGTTGCACGAGCTCGAGCGCACCTGCCGGTGTCAACGCCACCCGGTACTCCCGCGGCTTGATCTCCCTGGCGACGCCGATGCGCATTGCGGCCGGACGATAGCGGAACACCTGGAGACCGGGCGCGGGGCTCGGCGCAGGCGCCCACGACGTCCCCGGCCACGCCGAAACCTCCCTTCCGACGGGCTCCCCCGAGGTAACGCTGCCGACGACCGGGCCGAGCCGCCTCTCCTCCATCAGCCGTCGAGCCCGGCGCGGGCGATCCGGCCGGCGGCGAATGCGGCGGCGAAGAACCACGGGTCGTCCTCCCGGCCGCGACCCATGTGCGCAAGCCGGAGACCGGAGCACGCCTCGCGCCAGTCATGGACGTCCACCTCGGTCAGCCCCTCGAGCTCCTCGGGTGGGTCGAGGCCGCGAGGCCACGCGATCTCGCGCTCGCCGAGGCACAGGGCGAGCGCGGCACGCGTGTGGTGCGAGACGCCCCGGTGCCGCTCCCGCTCGTCGCCGTGCGACACCCGTGCGACGACGATCGCCCTGCCGTGCAGAGCGGCTGTCGCGTTCACCGCGTCGGCGACTGCGGTGCCGCCGTGGCCGAACCTCGTGCCGGTGCCGACGATCCCCGGTCCGATCCCGCAGACGACGCACTCGAGGCCTTCCGCCTTGGCCCAGAGCAGGGCAGCGGCGACCGAGATCGCCTGCACGTCGCCGTCGTGGCAGGGTGCGACGGCGACGGCGACCTCCAACAGGCCCTGCTGCTTCAGCTCCCGCACCGTGTCCGACAGAGACACTGGGAGCGCGCCGCCGCCGAGTTGCAGGTAGCCGACCCGCCTTCCGCCGCCGATCCCGGCCGCCACGGGAGCGAGCTGGCTGTGCACGCCGCTGCAGACGACCGGCATCCCGCCCAGCGAGCCGGCGAGCGAACCGCCCTCCTCGACCGTTCTGTAGGCGGCCTGGCAGGGCGTGTACGGGAGCGCCATCACGTGGGCGCCCGCGGGCGGGGCCAATTCCAGCCCGCGCGTCAGATTGGCGTACAGCACGTCGAAGCCGCCGGACCCCAGTCCCAGGGCACGGGCCTGGACGTTGACGAGCACCGCGTCGCCCTCCGCCACCGGCCCGGTGATCCGCGGGTACGCGATGCAGGGGACACCGTCGACCTCGCACCGAACGAGCTCGTCCCACGCCTCGCCGACGGCGGTGACGGTGCCCGCCCGCAGGCTCAGTGCCACGGTGTCACACCTCGCAGGCGGCAGCGACGAGCCCGAGCGTTACCTCGACCATCCCCTCCAGGTCCGCAACGGCGATGTGCTCGTCCGGCGTGTGGATGTCGGTCATCCCGTTCGCCAGGTTCACGCACGGAAGGCCGCGCTCGTTGAAGACGTTCGCGTCCGCCGCTCCTCCCGAGTAGTTCGTCGTCGGCTCGTAGCCGCCCCGCCTGAGCCCCGCGGCTGCCAGGCGGATCGCCACGTCGTCCTCGCGGAACGCGTAGCCGCGGTAGGTGTCCTGGACGTCGATCTCGACCGTGCAATCGGAGACACTGGCGGCGAACGAGATCGCGTCCAGCATCTCCTGCACGAGCTCGGCGAGCTTGCGCTCGTCCCGCGAGCGGGCCTCCGCCTCGAAGGAGCACCACTCCGGGACGATGTTGCGGGCCGTTCCTCCCTCGATCACTCCGACGTTCGCCGTCGTCTCCTCGTCGATCCGGCCGAGCCGCAGGTCGGCCACCGCACGCGCCGCCGCCGCGATCGCCGAGCGTCCCTCCTCCGGGAACATCCCCGCGTGCGAGGGGCGGCCGTGGAACCGGACGTGGATCGCCTTCTGCGACGGCGCCCCCAGGATGATCTCGCCGATCGGCGCCGCCTGGTCGTAGACGAATCCCACCTCGGCCTCCAGCCTGCTGCGATCGAACGCCATGGCGCCGAGCAGCCCGACCTCCTCCTTCGGCGTGAACAGGAGCTCCACGCCCGGATGGGCGATCTGCTCACCGACGATGCGCCGTGCCGCCTCGAGCATGACGGCGACCGCGGCCTTGTCGTCGGCGCCCAGGATCGTGGCAGCCCCGTTGCGCACGACCCCGTCCTCCACGACCGGCTCGATCGGACCGGTCGGAGGGACCGTGTCGAGGTGGGCGCAGAGGAGCAGCGGCGTGCCCCGGTCGAGCCGGCCGGGCAGCCGGCAGAGGATGTTCCCCATCGTCGAGCCGACGGCCGGACCCGCCTCGTCCTCGTCCCACGCGAGCCCGAGGCCGTCCAGGTACGCGGTCACGCGATCTGCCACGGCCCGCTCGGACCCGGGCGGGCTCGGCAGCGCGGCGAGCTCGAGGAAGAGCTCGAGGACGCTTGGCTGCCCCACCCGCTAGCGCGCGGCCTCGACCGCGACGGCACCCCGCGTGCGCGACCGCTGCACCGCCGCCCCGACGAACTCCCTGAAGAGCGGGGCCGGACGCGTCGGACGGGACTTGAACTCCGGATGGAACTGGCTCGCGACGAACCACGGATGCTCGGGCAGCTCGACGATCTCGACGAGCCGGCCCTCCTGGAACGTCCCGGAAACGACGAGCCCATGCTGGATCAGCGTGTCGCGGTACTGGTTGTTCACCTCGTAGCGGTGGCGGTGGCGCTCGTGGATCGTGGCCTCGCCGTAGATCGCACGGGCACGCGACCCCTCGGCCAGCTCGACCGCCTGCGCGCCCAGGCGCATCGTGCCGCCGAGATCCTCGATCTCCTTCTGCTCGGGCAGCAGGTCGATCACGGGGAACGGCGTCTCCGGGTCCATCTC
>DAIOGR010000263.1:0-3781 GCA_036745155.1 Gaiella sp. | reverse complement strand
ACCGCCCGGCCGAGCGTCTCGAGCGAGAACGGCTTGGCCAGGAGCTCGTCGGCGGCTTCCGACTCGTCCCTGACCGTGCCGCTTCCCGACATGAACAGCACACGCAGCGCCGGCCGCTCCCGGCGGAGGCGCCGTGCGAGCTCCTGGCCGGTGAGGCCCGGCATGACCACGTCCGTCACGACGAGGTCGATCTCGCCTTCGAACCGGGCGATCCGCTCAAGCGCCTCCTCCCCGCTGGCGGCGCACACGACCGTGTAGCCGAGGCGCGTGAGCTGGCGCTCGGCGAGCGTGCGGAGCATCTCCTCGTCCTCGACGAGCATGATCGTCTCCGAGCCGCTGCCCGGCTCCGTCGCCTGGGTCGTCCCGGCGGGGCCCGGCGCGGAATCCGCGGACGGCAGCAGCACCGTGAACGTCGAGCCGCTTCCCGGCCTCGAGACGGCGCGGATCTCGCCCCCGGACTGTGCCACGATCCCGTGCGCGGTCGACAGCCCCAGGCCTGTACCGCGCTCCATGCCCTTGGTGGTGAAGAAGGGCTCGAACACGCGGCCGACGGTCGCCTCGTCCATGCCGGTGCCCGTGTCGGCCACCGAGACCCCGACGTAGCGTCCCGGCCGCAGGCCCGCCGCCCCCTCCTCGTCGCCGACCTCGAGGGTGAGTGTCCGCAGCGTGAGCGTGCCGCCGTCGGGCATGGCGTCGCCCGCGTTCACCGCCAGGTTGACGAGCACCTGCTGGAGCTGCACCGGGTCGACGAGCGCAGGTCCCGAGGCGCCGCCCGGCTCGTGCACGAGCTCGATGCGCGGGCCGAGCGTCGGGCGCATGAGCGTGGCGAGCTCGCGCAGCGTCGAGTCGAGGTCGACGGGCCGCGGCCGCAGGTCGGCCTGACGGGCGAACGCGAGCAGGTTGCGCACCACCTCGGCTGCGCGCTCGGCAGCGTGCGCGACACCCTCGACGTCGTCCCGTCCCTCCCCGCCCTTGGGCATGGCCGCAAGCGCCAGTGCCGCATGCCCCGAGATGACGGTGAGCAGGTTGTTGAAGTCGTGGGCGACGCCGCCGGCCAGCAGCCCCACCGCCTCGAGCCTCCCTGCACGCTGCAGCTGCTCCTCCAGCACCCGCAGCTCGGTCACGTCGAGCACGATCGACCCCACGCCCACCGTGTTGCCGTCACGGCCGCGCAGCGGGTAGTACACCGCCACGGTGTGGAGCATTCGGTCCGACGCCGTCTCGGGGATCTCTGAGATCCTCACGTCGGACACGGCGCTGCCCGTGTCGATCACCTGCTGGAGGAGCGGCTCCACGATCGAGGCGATGTCCGGTCGTACCGCCGCGAACCGGCGCCCGACGTGCCCGGCGGCAGGGAGGCCGTTGATCCGGGCGAGGAACTCGTTGACGCGGACGAACCGCATGCCGAGGTCGAACAGCGCGAGGCCGAAAGGCGCCGCAGCGAAGAGCGCCTCGACCATCGCCTCGGTGAGCTCGCGCTGCGCAGCATTGAGATCCTGGCGGCCTACTTCCTCCATGGGCACGCTAGGAAGGAGCCCGGCCGAGCAGCACGCAGGCGTTGTGCCCACCGAGGCCCATGGCGTTCGACAGCGTCACGTCGACCTCGGCCCGGCGCGCCTCGTTCGGCACGTAGTCGAGGTCGAGCTCCGGATCGGGGCTGCGGTAGTTGATCGTCGGCGGCAGGACGCCGTGGTGCAGTGCAAGCGCGCACATCATCGCCTCGATCGCGCCGGCGGCGCCGAAGCAGTGCCCCATCACCGACTTCGTCGACGACACGGCCAGACGGTAGGCGTGGTCGCCGAAGACCTGCCGGAGCGCCCGCGTCTCGGCGAGGTCGCCGAGCGGCGTCGACGTCCCGTGGGCGTTGACGTACCCCACCCGCTCCGGTGCCACACCCGCCGCCTCGAGCGCCGCGGAGATCATGCCCGCCACACCGGTCGCCTCCGGCTCGGGTTGCGCGAGATGGTGGGCGTCGTTCGAGGCGCCGTAGCCGAGCACCTCCGCGTAGACCGTGGCCCCACGTGCCCGGGCGGCCGCCAGGTCCTCGAGCACGAGGATGCAGGATCCCTCCCCCATCACGAAGCCGGCACGGGTCGCGTCGAACGGGCGCATCGCCAGA
This sequence comes from Gaiella sp., assembly GCA_036745155.1. Lineage (GTDB taxonomy): Bacteria > Actinomycetota > Thermoleophilia > Gaiellales > Gaiellaceae > Gaiella. Next base: position 1,662 of record DAIOGR010000263.1, on the reverse strand, counting down.
GTCGGGTCGTCCTCCTCCGCGACGAGCCCGCGCATGGCGCAGAAGCCGGCGAGGATCAGGGGCGTGATCGCTGCCTCCGTGCCGCCCGCGAGCACGACGTCGGCCTGGCCCCGCCGTATCGTCGCGGCGCCCTCGCCGATCGCCGTCGAGCCGGTCGCGCACGCCGAGACCGGCGCGAAGTTCGGGCCGGTGAGCCCGAGCTGGATCGCGATCTGGCCGCTGGCAGTGTCGACGAGCGCCGAGGGGATGAAGAACGGAGAGACCCGGTCGGGGCCCCGCTCGAGAAAGACGCGGTGCTGCTCGGCGATCGTCCCGATGCCGCCGATCGCGGAGCCGACGAGGATGGCGACGCGGGCCGGATCGACGTCTTCGAGCCCGGCGTCGGCCCACGCCTCGTGCGCGGCAGCGACGGCGAGGAGGACGTTGCGGTCCATGCGGCGCGCCTCCTTCGGCGGGATCAGCGCCGACGGATCGAACCCCGTGGCCTCCGCGGCGATCCGCACGGGGTAGCCCGACGCGTCGAACGACTCGATCCAACCGACTCCGCTTCGCCCCGCGACGGCCGCCTCCCAGGTGGACGGCGCATCGAGCCCGACAGGGGTGACCGCCCCGAAGCCCGTGATGGCGACGCGTCTCATGGAACGGAGAGCGTAGTAGGTTGGGCGGCGTGACAGATGCACCTGAGCGCCCCGCCGAGCTCGACCCGATCGTCCCGTTTCCTCCCATGGAGGCGGAGCTCGTGCGGGAGCTACCCGCCGGGGAGGGCTGGGTGTACGAGCCCAAGTGGGACGGCTTCCGCGGCGTCCTCGAGAACGTCTGCGGCGAGCTGCGCCTGTGGTCTCGCAACGGCAGGCCGCTGCTCCGGTACTTCCCCGAGCTCTCGTCGCTCGCCGAGCTCCTGCCGCCGCGCTCGGCGCTCGACGGCGAGATCGTGATCGAGCGGAACGGCGCGCTCGACTTCGATGCGATGCAGACCCGGCTGCACCCCGCGGAGAGCCGGATCCGCAAGCTGTCGGCCGAGATCCCGGCGCGCTTCGTCGCTTTCGATGTGCTCCTGTGGAAGGGCGAGGAGATCTGGCGAGCACCGTTCGCGCAGCGGCGCGCCGCGCTCGAGCGGGATGCCGCTGCGCTTGCCTTGTCTCCGTCGTCCTCCGATCCGGCCGCGGCGCACGCGTGGCTGGAGGAGCTGGAGGTGCTGGGCCTCGACGGCGTCGTCGCGAAGCGCGCCGACCGGCCCGTCGAGCCCGGCGGCCGTGGCGCGGTCGTGAAGGTGAAGCCCGAGCGCACGGCCGACTGCGTCGTCGTCGGGCTCCGGTGGAAGGTGAAGCCCGAGCGGATCGCCACGCTGCTGCTCGGGCTCTACCGGGACGACGGCGAGCTCGACTACGTCGGCTCGGCCGCGGTCGCGGCGAGCCGCCACGCCGCCGTGGCGGAGCAGGTGCTGCCGTTGCTCGAGGACGCCCCTGAGCGACGATTCTCGGAGCCGAACCGCTGGGGCGGCGGCTCGCTCGAGGAGCAGCCGCTGCGACCCGAGCTCGTGGCCGAGGTGCGCTACGACAAGGTGCAGGGGAGCCGCTTCCGGCACGGCACGAAGCTGCTGCGGTTCCGCCCGGACAAGGATCCAGCCGCCTGCACGTGGCGCGAGCTGCGCCCTCCGCGACA
>DAIOGR010000262.1:0-3819 GCA_036745155.1 Gaiella sp. | reverse complement strand
GATGGGCCTCGACGAGTACCGGCGCAAGCGTGACAGGCGCCGCACCCCCGAACCGTTCGGCGGCGCGCCCGGCGGCGGCACACCGGTCTTCGTGGTGCAACGCCACGCTGCCCGCCGGCTCCACTACGACCTTCGGCTCGAGCGTGGCGGCGCACTGGCGAGCTGGGCGGTCCCGAAAGGGCTTCCGCTGGAGGCGGGCGAGCGGCGTCTTGCTGTCCATGTCGAGGATCACCCGCTCGAGTACGCGTCCTTCGAGGGTGAGATCCCGGCCGGCGAGTACGGCGCCGGCAGCGTCGAGATCTGGGACACCGGCACATACGAGCTGCTCGAGGAGAAGCACGACGGCGGGCTCACGGTTCACCTGCACGGCCGGCGGCTCGACGGGGTCTGGACACTCGTGCCCGCGGCGCTCGACGACGACCCGAAGAACTGGCTGCTGCTGCGCAAGGACGCCCCCAAGGCCGGCCGGCCGGCGTACGCTCCCATGCTCGCCACCGGCTCCGACCACCTGCCCGCGGGAGACCACTGGTCGTTCGAGCCGAAATGGGACGGATATCGCGCCATCGTCACGATCGCGGGCGGCGAGGCGGCCCTGCGGAGCCGCAACGGCAACGACTTGACCGCGCGCTTCGCGCCGCTCGCCCGTGCCGCAGCACTCGCCGTCCGTTCGCCCGACGCGGTGCTCGACGCCGAGATCTGCGCTCTCGACGCCGCCGGGCGGTCCGACTTCTCGTTGCTGCAGCGCGGGGACGGCGACCTGGCGCTCGTGGTGTTCGACCTCCTCGAGCTCGACGGTGAGCCGCTCGTGGACGAGCCGCTCGCACGTCGCCGTGAGCTGCTTGCGGCCACCCTCGACCCTGCGGCCGTCTCCGTGATCGTGTCGCCGTCGTTCGAGGACGGCGAGGCGCTGTTGCAGGCCGCACAGGAGCAGGGCCTCGAGGGCGTGATCGCCAAGCGCCTCGACTCGCGCTACCAGCTGGGCCGCAGGTCGGCGGACTGGTGCAAGGTGAAGCTGAAGAGACGTCAGGAGCTCGTCGTTGCGGGCTACACGCGGGGAAGCGGCCGGCGGGCGGGCACGTTCGGGGCGCTCCTGCTCGGCGTCCACGAGGGCAGCGGGCTTCGCTTCGCCGGGAGCGTCGGCAGCGGCTTCACCGACGGCGAGCTCGAGCGTCTCGCACGGCTCGTGCGCCCGCTGCAGCGGGAAGCGCCGCCCTTCGAGGCGGTTCCACGCATCCCCCGGGTGCGACGGTCCGACATCGTCTGGGTCGAGCCGGCGCTCGTCGTCGAGGTCTCGTTCGCCGAGTGGACGCGTGACGGCTTGCTGCGGGCGCCCGTCTTCGTGGGGGTTCGAGACGACAAGCCGGCCGCCGAGGTGCGCCGCGAGCGTCCCGCGATCGAGCCGGAGGTGCGCCGCGGGCGCCGGGTGCTGCGGCTCTCGAACCTCGACAAGCCCTTCTGGCCGCAGGAAGAGCTCACGAAGGGCGACCTGCTCGCCTACTATCGCGACGTCGCTCCTGTGCTCGTGCCGCACCTGCGCGGCAGGCCGTTCACGATGAAGCGCTACCCCGACGGCTGGCAGGGGAAGCACTTCTTCCAGAAGGACGCGCCGGGGCACATGCCCGACTGGATCAAGACGGCCCCCTTCCCTGCCTCCACGCGGTCCGGGGACACGCGGACGATCGACTACGCGCTCGTCGACGACGAGCTCGCGCTGCTCTGGATGGTGAACATGGGCTGCATCGACATGAACGCCTGGACGTCTCGGATCGACCGCCCCGACCGCCCCGACTGGGTCGTCTTCGACCTCGACCCGTCAGAGGATGTGGGCTTCGACGAGGTCGTCGAGACCGCCCTGCTCGTCCGGGAGGCCCTCGAGCTCCTCTCTCTGCAGAGCTTCCCCAAGACGAGCGGCTCAAGGGGCATCCACGTGCTCGTGCCGCTCGCGCGGCGGCATACCTATGAGGACACCCGCTCGTTCGCCTCCATCGTGGCCGGAGCGCTCGCGCGCGCCCACCCGGGGCTCGTGACGACGGAGTGGGCGAAGCACAAGCGGCGCGGCGTCCTCGTCGACGCCAACCAGAACGGGCAGGGCAGGACGACCGCGAGCGTCTACTCCGTCCGGCCGCGTGCCGGCGCCCCCGTGTCGGCGCCGCTTGGCTGGGAGGAGGTGCGAGCCGGGCTCGACCCGTCGGCGTTCACCATGGGCGAGGTGCTCGACCGGGTGGCCCGCGAAGGCGACCTCTTCGCTCCTGTGCTCGAGCTGCGCCAGTCGCTCGGCGCTGCGCTACGCGCGCTTCGGTGACGGACCACCCAGGCGCAGGAGATCGCGACACTCTGCCAGGCCGTCGGTCGCCACGACGACAGGGCTGTGCCACGCCGCCCGTTCGAGCCGGAGCTCGTGTGTGACCACCGGTACGCCGCGGGGGCTCTTCGTGGAAAGGTGGGTCTCGCGGTACCCGAGCTTCTCCGACACGCGGGCGGAGGCGACGTTCCCCTCGAGCCACGCGGAGGTCGCGGCCTCGGCCTCGAGGCCCCCGAATGCGAGCTCGAGCACCGCCGCACGCATCTCGGTGCCGATGCCCTCACCCTGGTAGGCGGCGCCGAGCCACGAGCCCGTCGTGACGACCCGGCCCGGCTCGGAGGCGGCGACGCCGATCGACTGTACGCCTGCCAGGCTCCCCTCGGCCCAGACGAGCAGGTTCAGCATCCAGTCGTCGGGATCCCAGTCCGCGAGCGCGGACCGGTGGTACGCGACGAATTCCTCGAGAAACCCCGGCTCGCCGACACGGTCGCTCCAGGCGAACGCGAAAGGCATTGCCTCGGCCGGGTGGATTCCCCGGGCGGCGAGCCCGCCGAGCTCCTCGAGCTCGTCCTCTGACCCGAGCCGCAACTCGAGCCGGGGGCTGGCGAGACGCAGCCGGAAGAGCGGGGAGGGGCCTGTCATTCGCCGAGCTTCCGCGGATGGCCGAGCGACGACAGCTCGGCGATGTCGCGGCGGAAGAAGAGCGCGGTCGTCCAGTCTGCCACGACGCGGAGCTTGCGGCTCACGAGTGGGAGGGCGTAGAGGTGGTAGGTGCGGGCGACGAACCAGCCGGGGAAGCCGGACAGGCGCGTGCCGAGCACCTCGGCGATCCCCTTGTACCGGCCCAGCGTCGCCACCTGGCCCAGCATCCGGTAGCCGTACGGCCGGGCCGGGCCGTGCAGGTTCTTCGCGAGCCGTCGTGCCTGGCGGAGCGCATGCTGGCAGGTGGGCGGATCGAAACGGCCGGGGGTGCGCGTGTTCGGCACGGCCGCGCAGTCGCCGAGCGACCAGACGTTGTCGCGTCCTTTCACGCGCAGCGTCTCGTCGACGCAAACGCGCCCGCGCTCGTCGAGCGGGAGACCGAGGTCGGCGAGTAGCGGGCTCGCCTTCACGCCGGCCGTCCAGACGAGCGTCCTGCACGCGACGGTGTCACCGTCGGAGAGGGTCGCCGTGCGTCCGTCGTAGCCTCTCAGCGTCGTTCCGACCTTGATCTCGATGCCGCGCCGGACAAGCGCCCGCGCCGCGTAGACACCAAGCCGGTGGGGGATCTCCGCCAGGATCTCGGGCGCCGCATCCACGAGCACCCAGCGCTGCCTTGCCTCGCGAAGGGAGGGGTAGTAGCGCAGCGCCGCGTGGGCGAGGTCGTTCAGCTCGGCCAGCGCCTCTACGCCGGCGTAGCCTGCGCCGACGAAGACGAAGCCCAGCTCCGCCTCGGCACCGTCGCCGCCGAGCGCGGCTGCCTCCAATCGCTGCAGGACGTGATTGCGGAGCGCGATCGCGTCGGCGAGGTCCTTGAA
>DAIOGR010000261.1:0-3840 GCA_036745155.1 Gaiella sp. | reverse complement strand
CGTCGTAGAAGGCGTGCGACTCGATGTTCGCCTCGTCCACCACGTAGAGGCCGTAGCGGTCGCAGAGGTCGAGCCAGTACGGGTCGTTCGGATAGTGCGACGTCCGCACCGCGTTGACGTTGGACTGCTTCATCAGCCTCGCGTCGGCCTCCATCAGCGCACGGCTAACGACGCGTCCTCGGGTGTCGTCGTGATCGTGGCGGTTGACCCCGCGAATCTGTATCGCCTTGCCGTTGACGAGCAGGCGCGCGTCGCGGAGCTCGACGCGGCGGAAGCCGACCCCGCACGACACGCTCTCGCCGCCGTCGAGCGTGACGACGACGGTGTACAGGTTGGGCTCCTCCGCCGACCAGCGGCGCGGCGATTTCACCGCGAGCTCGAGCGTGTCGTGGAAGGCACCCGTGGCGACGACCTTCCCTCCGGGGCCGACCAGGCGAATCTCGAGCTCCTTGCCCCCGCCCGGGCCGCCCACGGATGCCGTCACGACGAGGTTGCCGTGGCGATAGGCGTCGTCGAGGTCGCCGCGGGCGAAGACGTCCGCGATGTGCGTCTCGCCGGGCGCGTAGAGGTAGACGTCGCGCGAGAGGCCGGCGTGCCACCACTGATCCTGGTCCTCGATGAAGCTCGCGTCGGACCAGCGGACGACGACGGCGACGAGCTCGTTCGGCCTGTCGTGCCGGACGAGGTCGGTGACGTCGAACTCGGCGGGCGTGCGGGAGTCCTTCGACAGGCCGACGGGCCGGCCGTTGAGCAGCACGAAGAGCGCTCCCTCCGCACCGCCGAAGCCCAGCACGATCCGTCGCCGTCGCCAGCTGCGCGGGATCGAGAACGACCGCCGGTAGATGCCGGTCGGGTTCTCCGCAGGGACGTTTGGGGGCAGGCCCTCGAAGGGCATGACGACGTTCGTGTAGTGCGGTTGGTCGTAGCCCTGCATCGTCCAGAGCGACGGCACCCCGACCCTGTCCCAGCCCCGGGCCCGGCGAAGTGCGGCTGCGGCCTGCTCGGGGCGCTCGACCCGCCGGAACTCCCAGGCCCCGTCGAGGAGCCTGTAGAGCGGCGAGCGCCTCTCGTCGAGCGTGGCCGCGAGCTCCGGCGACGGGAACGGCACGAGCGTGGCGCGGGGCTGGAGCCGGTTGAGGCTTGGCAGCTCGGGGCTCTCCCAGGACTTGCGGCCTCCGACAAAGAGCAGCGTCTCGAGCGCAGACGGGGTGGCGTTCACGGGCGCTCGGGGAGGGTGTCGCGTAGCGAGCGGGCGGCTTCCTCCGGCGAGACCGGATTGAAGAAGATCCCGGATCCGAGCTCGCCCGCGGCGACGAAGCGAGGCACGGCCGGCGCGCGCCACGGCGACACGATCTCGATGTGCAGGCGGGCCCCCGGCCAGTCAGCACCGTCGAATGGACGCTGGTGGATCCACAGCATGTACGGCGTCTGTGCGTCGAAGACGCGGTCGAGCCGCTCGAGCACGTCGACGAGGAGTGCGGCGAGCCCGTCCCGGCCGGCGTCGTCGAGTGACGGCAGATCGGGGACGAGCTCGTCGGGGACGAGCACCAACGCGTAGGGAAACACGGGCGCGGCCGGCACCCAGGCGCGCCATCCGGGTGCGGTGGCGACGAGACGGTCCTCGGGCTCCGAGAAGACGTCGCCGCGCTCCAGCTCGCGCCGCGGTTGCGGCGGGACGATGTCGAACGCGTAGATCTGGCCGTGCGGGTGGGGGATGGTCGCTCCGACCTCCGCGCCTCGGTTCTCGAACACGAGCACGTAGTCGATGTCGGCCCGTGCACCGAGCGCAGCCGTGCGCTCCGCCCAAAGGTCGACGACCCGCCGGGCGCCCGCGGCGCCCAGCGACCAGAAGGTGGCGTCGTGCTCGTCTGTGTAGAGGACGACCTCGCACCGATCGTCGGGCATTGCGGGCCACCGGTTCCGGAACCACAGGACGTCGTACGGCTCGGGGGCCTCGATGCCGCCGGGGCAGAAGGGGCACCCGCTGCGGGGCAGGTTCGGGCGCGCCTGACGCGAGCCGACGATGTACGTCTGCGCACCCGTGTGGACGTCGGTGCGCAACTCCGCCGCCACCCCGCTCGGCGCGGAATCCTGGTCGACGGGTGTTCCCCTGAGGCCGCTCACGGGGAGCCGTTCCCGCTGCGCCCCCCGGCGTGGGACCGGTGGGATCGGTCGACGCGGGCGAGCATCAGCTCTCCGACGTGCTCTCCGATGACCTCTCTGGCCTCCACCGGAAGCCGGCCGTCCGAGATCAGGACGTGCGCCTGGTCGAGGGTCGCGAAGCAGCTGAGTCCCCGCACGCCCCACTTGGTGCGGTCGGCCATCACCACTACCTGTTCGGCCGTGGCGATGAAGGCCTGGTTCGTCTCCGCCTCGAGCAGGTTCGGCGTCGTGAAGCCCGGGTCGACGGCCATGCCGTGCACGCCGACGAAGAGCAGGTCGACGTGGAGTGAGCGGAGCGTCGTCATCGCCACCGGGCCGACCAGTGCATCGGAGGGCGTCCGCACCCCGCCCGTCAGGACGACCGTGAGGTCCGGGCGTTGCTCGCGATGCAGGACGTTCGCCACCTGGATCGAGTTCGTCACGATCGTCAGATCGGGCACGTTGAGGATGTGGTGCGCGAGGCGCCAGGTCGTCGTCCCCGCCGTGAGCGCAACCGCTTGCCCCGGCCGCACGAGCTGCGCAGCCGTACGTGCGATCGCCTCCTTCTCCGCGAGCTGTCGGTGGGACTTCGCCTCGAAGCCGGGCTCGTCCGTGGTCAGCCGCCTGTGTGAGGTCGCACCGCCGTGCACCTTCTCCACGAGACCCGAGCCGGCGAGCGCGTCGAGATCGCGTCGCACGGTCATCTCCGACACGGAGAGCAGCTCGGTCAGCTCGCTCACGCGGACCGCGCCGAGCCGGCGTATCTCGTCGAGGATGAGCTTCTGACGTTGACCAGCCAGCATTGAGCGATGGGACCGCGCTATCCGAGGGACGAAGCCGGGCTGAACCCGCTCGCACGCTAATCGATTATCCGCACAATACCCAACACGTTCCAACAGCCAACGTCAAGCTCTGACCTGCGGAGTTGTGCGAGCACCCTTGACAGTGCCGCAGGAGGCGTGGGAGTCTACCGACGAATGCGCTCAGAGCGATCGGTTTCGTTTCTGTCCGAATCTGATCGATCTCCAAGATCAAGGAGGATCTCATGTCGGATGCAAGGCCTCCCTCTCCCGGCTCCGCGGAGGCGAGTCACACCCGCCTGACGCGCCGCCGGCTCATCGTGACCGGGGCCGCCGGAGCAGCTGCCGCGTACGGCCTCTCGGCCGGCGGTGCCTCCGCGCGCGACCTGTCGTCGTCGCTGTTCAGGTCGACGGCGGCCGGAACGGTCACGTTCGGCTCGAACGCGTCGGACCCGGTGCCGAAGAAGGCGTACGCCAACGTCTTCAAGGCATTTGCCGCGAAGACCGGTACCAAGGTCGACGTGAACACGGTCGACCACAACACCTTCCAGGAGCAGATCAACACGTACCTGCAGGGCCAGCCCCAGGACGTCTTCACCTGGTTCGCCGGCTACCGGCTGCAGTTCTTCGCCCAGAAGGGCCTGCTCACCCCGATCGACGACGTGTGGGCGACGCTGAAGCCGCAGTTCGCCCCGGCCTTCCAGAATGCGTCGAAGGGCGCCGACGGCAAGTTCTACTTCGTGCCGATCTATGCCTACCCGTGGGCGGTCCACTACCGCAAGAGCGTCTTCAAGGCGAAGGGCTACACGATCCCGAAGACGTGGGACCAGCTCATCGCCCTCTGCAAGAAGATGAAGGCCGACGGGCTGACGCCGATCGCCTTCACCGACAAGGACGG
>DAIOGR010000260.1:0-3862 GCA_036745155.1 Gaiella sp. | reverse complement strand
TTCATCGTCTTCGACGACGCCGACCTCGACGAGGCGATCGCCGGCGCGCTGCAGTGCAAGTTCCGCAACTCCGGCCAGACGTGCATCTCGGCCAACCGCTTCCTCGTGCAGGACGGGATCTACGACGAGTTCGTGCCCGCCTTCTCGGCGGCGGTGGCAAAGCTGAAGGTCGCGTCCGGGTTCGAGGACGGGGCGCAGGTCGGCCCACTCATCGACGGGCCTGCGGTGGAGAAGGTCGAGCGCCACGTGGCCGACGCGCTCGGCTCCGGTGCCGAGCTGGTGCACGGCGGACGCCGGATCGAGGGCCAGTTCTTCCAGCCGACGGTGCTCACCGGCGTGACCATGGACATGGCGATGAGCTGCGAGGAGACCTTCGGCCCGGTTGCCGGCATCAACCGGTTCGCCGGCGAGGCAGAGGCGGTGCAGATCGCGAACGACACTCCGTACGGGCTGTCGGCCTACTTCTACACCCGCGACCTCGGGCGCACCTGGCGCGTGGCGGAGGCGCTCGAGTACGGCATCGTCGGCATCAACACGGGCTTCGTCTCCTCGGAGGTGGCGCCGTTCGGCGGCATGAAGGAGTCCGGCATCGGCCGCGAGGGCTCGAGCTTCGGCGTCGACGACTGGGTCGAGCTCAAGTACCTGGCCATGGGCGGCATCGGAGCGCCGCTCTGATGGTCATCGTCGAGCAGCGCGACTACCACGTCACCACCGGCAGGCTCCATGAGCTCGTGCGGCTGTACGAGACGGAGGGGATCGCGATCCAGGCCGAGGTGCTCGGCGGCTTCGTCGGCGCCTTCACCACCGACATCGGGGCGCTCTCCACGTACACGAGCATGTGGCGCTACGACAGCTTCGCCCAGCGCGAGGAGCGCCGCGCCGCGCTGCAGGCCCGGGACGACTGGAAGGCGTTCCTCGCGAAGATCCAGCCGCTGATCCACACGCAGCAGAACCGGATCCTCGTCCCGACCCCGTTCTCACCCATCACGTAGGAGGGCGCAGTGGGGCAGCTCGACGGCAAGGTCGCCATCGTCACGGGCGCGGCCCAGGGCATCGGCCGCGCGATCGCCGAGGGGCTCTCGGCCGAGGGCGCGCGCATCGTGGTGGCCGACCTGAAAGGGGCGGAGGAGGCTGCGGCGGCCTTCCCGGACGGCGTCGGCCTGACGGTCGACGTGGCGGACGAGGGGGACGTGCAGCGGCTGGCCGACGAGACGATCGCGCGCTGCGGCTCGATCGACGTGCTCGTCAACAACGCCGGTCTCTACGCGTCGCTCGCGATGCGGCCGTTCACGGAGATCCCGCTCGCCGAATGGCGGCAGGTGATGGACGTCAACGTCGCCTCCATGTTCCTCACCTGCCGCGCGGTCGTGCCCGTGATGCGCGAGCAGGGGGGCGGCAAGATCGTCAACATCTCCTCCGGCACGCCGTTCCGCGGCGTCCCGTTCCTGCTCCACTACGTGACGAGCAAGGGCGCCATCGTCGCCTTCACGAGAGCGCTGGCGCGCGAGGTCGGCAAGGACGGCGTGCTCGTCAACTGCGTCGCGCCCGGGTTCACCATCTCCGCAGGCGTGGAGGAGCACCCGGAGGTGATCGAGAAGCTCCGTGACGTCTCCGTCGCGGCCCGCACGATCCAGCGCGACCAGCTACCGGACGACGTCGTCGGCGCCGTCGTCTACCTCGCAGGCCCCGGCTCGAGCTTCGTCACCGGCCAGACGATCGTGATCGACGGGGGGCAGTACTTCCATTGAGGCTCTCGCTCGTCGAGCACCCCGACGGCATCGAGACGGCGGACGGCGCGCTGGCCGTCTACGACATCGTCCACGACACGGCGCACGCAAGCTCCGCGCCGGTCACGGGCGCGGCGCTCACCTGGCACCTGGGAGCCGAGGCGCCGCCCGGCGCGGCGCTCTCCGCCGAGGTCGAGCTCGCCGGTGGCGGCGAGTGGGTCGTTCGCTGCGACCGCATCGCTTTTCCTCCCGGCGGTGTCGCCTACCGGCACGTCCACCCGGGCCCGGGCATCCGCCGGCTCCTCTACGGGCGCCTGCAGATCGAAGGGCCGGACGGGCTCACGAAGGAGTTCGGGCCCGGCGCGGCCTGGTTCGAGGACGCCGACTACCCCGTGCTGGCGACGGCGTCCGCGAGCGAGCCCACGGCCTTCGTCCGCGTCCTGCTGCTGCCCGCCGAGTGGGCAGGGAAGCGCACGATCCGCTACCTCGACCCGGCCGACGAGGAGAAGCCCAAGCTGCAGCAGGCGACCGTCCTCCTCGAGCGTCCGCTCTTGCCGAGGTGACGCTGTGACGCGCCCGGGCGGACGCATCCTCGTCGACCAGCTCGCCGTCCACGGCGTCGACCTCGCCTTCGGCGTGCCCGGTGAGAGCTACCTTGCGGTGCTCGACGCGCTGCACGACTCGCCCGTCCGGTACGTCATCTGCCGGCACGAGGTCGGTGCGGCGAACATGGCCGACGCCTACGGCAAGCTGACCGGCCGCCCGGGGATCTGCATGGTCACGCGCGGGCCGGGCGCCACGCACGCGTCGTGCGGGGTGCACACCGCCCACCAGGACTCGACGCCGCTGATCCTGCTGATCGGGCAGGTCGGCCGCGACATGATCGGGCGGGAGGCGTTCCAGGAGATCGACTACGGCCAGATGTTCGGCCCCATGGCCAAGTGGGTCGCGCAGATCGACCAGGTCGAGCGCATCCCCGAGCTCGTCTCCCGCGCCTTCCACGTCGCCACCTCCGGGCGGCCGGGCCCCGTCGTGCTGGCGCTGCCCGAGGACATGCTCGTCGAGCCCTCCGGCGTCCCGGACGCCGCCCCCTACACCGCCACGCAGGCACACCCCGGCGAGGACGACCTGCAGCGGATGCGCGACCTGCTCCAGGCCGCCCGGCGGCCGCTCGTGCTGGTCGGCGGCGCGCCGTGGACGGCGCAGGCCCACCACGACTTGACGGCATGGTGCGAGGAGAGCGGACTGCCCGTGGCGTCGGCCTGGCGCTGCCAGGACTACGTCGACAACACCTCACCTGCCTATGTCGGGCACGTGGGGCTCGGCCCGGATCCCCGCCTCGCCGCGCGCGTGCGCGACGCCGACGTGCTGCTCGCGGTCGGCGCCAGGCTCGGTGAGATCACGACGTCGGGGTACACGCTGCTGGACGTGCCGCGGTCGCGGCAGACGCTGATCCACGTGCAGGCCGACCCGGACGAGCTCGGACGGGTCTACCAGCCCGACGTTGCGATCAACGCCGGACCGCCGCAGTTCGCGGCCGCGCTCCGCCACGTGATTCCTCTCGAGAGCTCGGGCTGGCGCGCCGAGACCGAGCAGGCGCGCGCGGACTACCTGGAGAACCTCCGTCACATCGCCCTCCCGGGCGAGCTGAACATGGGCGATGTGATGGCATACCTCCGTGAGCGGCTGCCGGCGGACGCGATCGTGACGAACGGCGCCGGCAACTTCTCCGTCTGGGCGCACCGCTTCTACGAGTTCCGCCGCTACCGGACGCAGCTGGCGCCGGTCAGCGGCGCCATGGGCTACGGGGTCCCCGCTGCGGTGACGGCGAAGCTGCTGCACCCCGACCGGATCGTGGTCGCGTTCGCCGGCGACGGCGACTTCCTGATGACGGGGCAGGAGCTCGCGACCGCCGTCCAGTACGAGACCGCCATCGTCGTGCTCGTCGTCAACAACGGCATGTACGGCACGATCCGCATGCACCAGGAGCGGCACTACCCGGGCCGGGTCTCCGGCACCGATCTCGTCAACCCGGACTTCGCCGCCCTGGCACGCGCCTACGGCGCCCACGGCGCCGTCGTCGAGCGGACGGACGAGTTCCCGGCCGCATTCGAGGCGGCCCTCGCGAGCGGCGC
>DAIOGR010000259.1:0-3883 GCA_036745155.1 Gaiella sp. | reverse complement strand
CCCGGCGAGTACGTGAAGACGGAGGACACGATCAAGGGCTTCGCCGAGATCATCGACGGCAAGCACGACGACCTGCCCGAGGCCGCCTTCTACATGGTCGGCACGATCGAGCAGGCCGTCGAGAAGGCGCGCCAGCTCGAGCAGGTCGCGGCGTAGGCCCGGGCCGATGGCGGAAACGCACCCCAAGTTCGACGTCTCGCTCGTCACCCCCGACGGGCCGGCGTTCCAGGGCGAGGCCGAGCTGCTGATCGTCCCCGGCGCGGCCGGGGAGATCGGCGTGCTCGCGCGTCACGCACCCCTCGTCGCGACGCTCAAGTCGGGCTCGACCCGCGTCCATCTGGGCGGCAACGAGGTGCTCGAGTTCGCGACGGGGCCGGGCTTCTTCAAGGTCGAGACCGACACGGCGCTCGCGCTCGTCGACGACGCCGTCAACGTCAAGGAGATCGACGACGCGCGCGCCCAGGCCCAGCTCGAGGCCGCCAGGGCCGAGCTCGAGAAGGTCGTGGCGGGCGAGTCGGGCGCCGACCGGTGGCAGCTCGAGCAGCGGATCAAGCACGCCGAGAACCAGCTCGAGGTCTCCGGGCGCACCACCGGGTAGGGCTAGGCTCCGGCCCGTTCCGATCCGGGTGGCGGGGCCGGACGGGTACCCCGCCGCCGGCGCCGGCCTGGCTCGACCTCGCGGCTGGCCTCGACCCGCCGGGTCAGCTCGATCTCGTCGAGCAGGGTCGCGATTCGCTCGAACGACGAACCGGGTGACCCACGACCCGCGGGAGCCGGTGCCAGCTCCGGCAGCTTCGTGTCCGGGGCGACGACGCCTTCCCGGCGATCGCGTCGGGCCCGCAGCGCGGTGACGAGGACTGCGTTGACGTAGCCGACCACGAGCAGCGCGGCGCTGAGGCCCCAGGTCAGGCGCGGGCCGAGGATTTCGGTGATCGGGCCCGCGGCCAGCGTGCCGATCAGCGTGAACGTCTGCACGAGGCTGCCCAGCACCGCGAAGATCTGGCCGCGCCGGTCGTCGGAGACCGTCTGCTGGATCAGCGTCACGTTGCACACGAGGCCGATGCCGTTGCCGATCCCGAAGATCACGGCGCCGACGCAGCCGAGCGCGATCCCGGGGCTGACGGCGGAGATCGCCACTCCCGCAGCCGTGATCAGGAACGAGGCGCGGTACCCCCCGTAGACGGTGAGCCGGTCGATGAACCACATCGCCACCACGTTGCCGATCACGATCCCGCCCGCCGACATCGCGACGAAGACACCGAAACCGACGTTGCCGACGCCGTAGGACTTCGTCGTGAGGACGATCTCGGCGACGTTGATGCCCGTGTAGGCGAGTGTCGCCCAGCTCCAGATGAGGAAGATCGAGGAGAGATGCCGGTCGTGGCGCACGAGGGCGAGGCCGGCGCGCACCTCGCGCCAGTGCGTGCGCCCGATCCTGGCCGGGACGGGCGACTGCAGGCGGCTGCCGATGCGGACGAGCAGCAGCGCCGAGAGGACGAAGCTGACGGCGTTGAGCCCGTACACGGGCCCCGGCCCGAGGATGGCGACGCCGACGCCCGCGAGCACCGGCCCGAGCAGCGTGGCGAGGTTCTCCGCTCCCTGCATGAGGGCGTTGGCCGGGATCACCGAGTCCTCTTTGACGAGGTTGGGGATGGCCGAGTAGCAGCCGGGCCGGAAGAACGCGGCCGAGAACCCGGCGACCGCCGAGAGGGCGCAGATGCCGGCGGGGGAGTGCACGAACGGCAGCGCGCCGAACGTGAGCGCCCCGCCGAGGTCGGAGAGGATCATCATCCGCTGCCGGGGCCAGCGGTCGATCAGCGGCCCGACCGCAATGCCGAGCACGACGCCGGGGAGGAGCTCCGAGAAGAGGAGGATGGCGACCCAGCCGGCCGAGCCGGTCTGCTGGTAGAGCGCGATCCGCACCGCGAAGAACGCCGTCCACGTCCCCAGGGCGGAGATCAGCCGGGCGATGAGCAGGTCGCGGTAGGCGCGATGCTCGGGGACACGAACGATCGCGAATTGCGCCATGAACTGACCCAGCATCGTGACGAGCCTACCGACAGGGTCGAACGGCGTCTGCTGTCCAGATTGGACAGGTGAGTGCCGTAGAGTGCCTGCGATGGCACGGCTCGCGTTGACGCATGAGCAGCTCGTCGCGGGCACGCGCGCCGGCGACCGGCGCGCTCTGGCGCGGGCGATCTCGCTGGTGGAGAACCGCGATCCCGGCGCGGAGGCGCTCGTGCGTGAGCTCTACCCGGAGACCGGCAACGCCGTCACGATCGGGGTGACCGGGCCGCCCGGCGTCGGCAAGTCTTCCCTGATCGGCGCGCTCGTCCGGCAGGTGCGGAGCCTCGGCCAGTCGGTCGGGGTCGTGTCCGTCGACCCTTCCAGCCCCTTTTCGCAGGGCGCGCTGCTCGGCGACCGCATCCGCCTCTCCGACCACTTCCTCGACCCGGGCGTGTTCATCCGCTCGATGGGCACCCGCGGCCACCTCGGCGGTCTCGCCGAGGCGGCGCTGCAGACCGTGCTGCTGCTCGACGCAGCCCGCTACGACGTGATCTTCCTGGAGACGGTGGGCGCCGGCCAGAGCGAGGTCGAGGTGATCGGGATCGCCGACACCGTGCTGCTGGTGCTGATGCCGGGCTCCGGCGACGCGGTGCAGGCGCTGAAAGCCGGGATCATGGAGATCCCCGACGTGATCGCGGTCAACAAGCGCGACCATCCGGCGGCGAAGACGATGCTGAACGACGTGCGCGGCGTGCTGGCGCTCGATCCGGAGACGGAGCGCCGCCCGCCGGTGCTGCTGACGGACGCACTGACCGGAGACGGCGTTGTCGAGCTGTGGGCCGCGCTCGCCGAGCGGCACGAGCAGCTCGCCGCCGACGGGAGGCTGGAGCTGCGGCGGCGCCGCAACCTCGCCGCCGAGGTGTTCGCGGTCGCCTCGCTGCGGGCCCGCCGCCGGCTCGAAGCGGCGGTCGCGGCGGACGCACGTCTCAGTGCGCTGCTCGAGGCGGTGCAGCGCCGCGAGGTCGACCCCCTGTCGGCGGTCGCCGAGATCGTCGACGAGGTGCTCGGGAAGGAGGCACAGCGTGGAGCGGCCGACGCTCGCTGACCTGCAGGCGGCACGTGAGCGCGTCGCCGGTGTCGCCCGTGAGACGCCCCTGCTGACGTCGAACACGTTCGCCCGGCTGACAGGACGTGAGGTGGCCCTCAAGGCGGAGACGTTGCAGCTCACCGGAGCGTTCAAGATCCGCGGCGCCCTCAACACCGTCGCCCAGCTCGGCGAGGCGGAGCGGCGTGGCGGCGTCGTCACCGCGAGCGCCGGCAACCACGGGCAGGCGCTCGCGTGGGCGGCGCGGCACTTCGGCATCCCGGCCATGATCTTCGTGCCCGAGAACGCTCCCATGGCGAAAGTGGACGCGGCTCGTGGCTACGGGGCCGCGTGCGAGCTCGCGGGCGAGGGCTTCGACGAGGCGCACGTGGCCGCGCGGGCCTACGAGCAATCACGGGGCGCCACCTTCGTGCACGCGTTCGAGGATCCGCGAGTGATCGCCGGGCAGGGGACGCTCGGCCTCGAGCTGGCCGAGCAACTGCCGCCCGGGCCGGCCACCGTGGTGATCCCGGTCGGCGGCGGCGGGCTCGCCTCCGGCGTCGCCATCGCCCTGCGGGCGCTGCGGCCCGAGGTCACCATCGTCGGCGTCCAGGCGGCAGCCTGCGCGCCGCTCGCGGGACTCGCGCCGACGGGGCCGACGATCGCCGACGGGATCGCGGTGAAGCACCCCGGCGAGCTGACGTCGTCGATTCTCAGCGACCTGCTCGACGAGATCGTCGTCGTCGACGACGAGGCGATCTCGCAGGCGATCGTGCTCCTGCTCGAGCGCTC
>DAIOGR010000258.1:0-3890 GCA_036745155.1 Gaiella sp. | reverse complement strand
GCCAGCCGCTCGAGCGCGGGGAGCAGGTCGTGGGCGAGCTCGCCGAGCGCCGCGAGGTGCACGGCGGACGGGAACACGTCGTTCGACGATTGCCCCATGTTGACGTGGTCGTTCGCGTGCACGCCCTCACCGGCGAGGCTTGCGATCACCTCGTTGGCGTTCATGTTCGAGCTGGTTCCCGACCCGGTCTGGAACACGTCGATCGGGAACTGGTCGTCGAACTCGCCGGCGGCGACGCGGTCGCCCGCGGTCGCGATGCGCGACGCCATTTCCGCGTCGAGCAGCCCCAGGTCGGCGTTGGCACGTGCGGAAGCAGCCTTGATCCGGCCGAGCCAGCGCGCCACCGAGGCCGGGATCGGCTCTCCGCTGACGGGGAAGTTCCCGATCGCCTTCTCGGTCTCCCCGCCCCACAGTGTCGTCTCGCTACCCATCGTCTCCACTCTCCTCACCGGTTTCCAGCGGTTGCGGTTTCCAGCAGCTCGTCCCAGCTGCACAGTTTCACGCGCGGGCGGCCCTCCGCTTCGCCGCGGGCACGCTCGAGCGCGTCGATCGCTTCCCAGCCGGGATAGTCGACGACCGTCACCTCTCGCTGTGCGAGCAGGTTGCCGACGTCGCGCGGATCGTCGTGCGAGAGCGCACCGGCCGCGGCGTCGGCGAGCAGCAACTCGACCGTCTCCGTCGCGTCCTTCTTGTTCGTGCCGATCACACCGCTCGGGCCGCGCTTGATCCAGCCGGCGCAGTACGTCCCCGGCACCGGCTGGCCGTCCGGGTCGAGCGCACGACCGCCGTCGTTCGGGATCACGCCACGGCTCGCGTCGAACGGCACGCCGGGGATCCCGACGCCGAGATAGCCGACGCTCCGCAGGACGATGTCGCACGGGATCGTCTCGCGCTCGTCGGTCGGCACCGCGCGGATGCGGCCGTCGGCGTCGGCCTCGAGCCGGTTGCGCACGACCTCGACCGCCTCGACCTTCTCGTCACCGAGGATCGCCACCGGAGAGGTGAGGAAGCGCAGGTGCACCGACCGGGGCTTGCCCGAAGGCCGAGCCTCGGCCACCTCGCGCAGCACCGCGAGGTTTCGCTGTGCCATGGCATCGTCGGCGAGAGCGGCCTCGCTCGCCGCGTCGAGCACCAGATCTCTCGCCTCGACGACGAGGTCGGCGCCCGCGAGCTCCGTGAGCTCTACGAGCTCCGGGTTCGTGAACGCCGCCTGCACGGGGCCGCGACGTCCGAGCACCAGGATCTCGCGGACGCCCGAGCGCAGGATCGCGTCGATCGCGGCGTCGGTCGTGTCGGTCGGGTGGATCTCCTCCCCGACGAGCGCCAGCATCCGCGCCACGTCGACGGCGACGTTGCCGTTGCCGACGACGACGGCACGCTCCCCGGAGAGGTCGAACTCCAGGTGCTGGAAGTCGGGATGGCCGTTGTACCAGGCGACGAACGCCGTCGCCGGCCAGGAGCCCGGCAGGTCCTCGCCCGGGATCCCCATGCGCCGGTCGGTCTGCGCCCCGAACGCGTAGACGACTGCGTCGTAGAGCCCTGTCAGCTCCTCGTGAGAGACGTCGCGCCCCACCTCGACGTTGCCGAAGAAGCGAAAGCCGGGCCTGGCAGCGATCTTCTCGAACGCACGGGAGACCGACTTGATCTTCGGGTGGTCGGGAGCAACCCCCAGGCGGACGAGCCCCCAGGGCGTCGGGAGCCGCTCGAACATGTCCACCTCGGCCGTGGGATCCGTGGCGAGCAGGTGCCCGGCGGCGTAGAACCCGGCCGGCCCGGAACCGACGACCGCGACGCGCAGGTGCATGGCGCGATCCTATCGGGCCGCTTGTGACACTGTGTCACAAGGCCTGCTCGCTCGCGGGCGTCCGCCACGCGAAGATCCCGCAGCGTGTGGCCGAGGCCATGCCTCGAGTCAGACGAGCGTCAGCGCGTCAGTGCGAGCAGCCGGAGCCGCAGCCGCCGGCCTGGTCGGCCGGGGCGTCCTCGCCCTCGGCGACCTGGAACGAGTGCCCGCAGCCGCAGGACGAGGCGGCATTCGGGTTGTCGATCTTGAAGCCGGACTCCTGCAGGCCGTTGAGGAAGTCGATTGTGGCGCCCTGCAGATAGGGCACGCTGAACGGGTCGACGACGACCCGGACGCCTTCCAGCTCGAACTCGTGATCGCCCTCGGCGGGTGCCGTGTCGAAGCCGAGCCCGTACTGGAACCCGGAGCAGCCGCCGCCCTGGATCGCGACGCGCAGGACCATCGGGCCTGCGTCCTGATCCTCCGCCATCAGCTCCTTGACCTTCTCGGCCGCGAAGGGTGTGAGGGTGAGCAGGGTGTCGGTGGGGCGCTCGGTGATCTCCATGCGCAGATCGTAGCCGAAGGGGCCGGCGACACGGCGTCCCCCTTCGGAGGGCTCCCCCGGCATTCTGCGAGAGGGCCGGCGCCGGCGTCCGACGGGCCGGCGGATCGTCGCAGAGCACGAGCTTGTAACACCCGTTTCGCACTGGCGAAGCGGGATCGACCTCTCTTTCGTGCAGCCCCCGCACAGGTGGTAGGTTTCGCGCAGCGCTCTCCCGGAGCGCACAAGGACACGCATGCTCTCGGACTGGCTCCCGTTTCTGATCTATGCCGTCTTCGCGGCGGTCATCCCCGCCTCGATGGTGGCGTTCACGTTCATCTTCGCCCAGCGCCCCGTCACCCGGACGAAGCAGCGGATGATCCCGTTCGAGTCCGGCGTCTCGTCGGGCGCGCCGTCGCAGGAGCGCCGTTTCACGGTCAGCTTCTACCTGACCGCGATGCTCTTCATCCTCTTCGACATCGAGATCGTGTTCCTGTATCCGCTCGCGATCCAGCTCGACGCGCTCGGGTGGTTCGGGCTGGTCGAGTTCCTGGTCTTCATCGCCATCCTGTTCGTCGCCTACGTCTACATCTGGCGCAAGGGAGCCCTGGAATGGCACTGAGGCGCAAGCTGCCCGTGCTCAGCGACCGCCCGCTCGCGCGGGCCGGGCTCAGCTCGGAGCGCGTGCTGATGCCGAACAAAGGCCCCGGTGTGTTCGAGGAGGAGATCGAGAACCTCGAGGACGCGCTCGGGATCACGACGATCGAGAAGGCGGTCGCCTGGGCGCAGAAGAGCTCCATGTGGCCGGACACGTTCGGGCTGGCCTGCTGTGCCATGGAGATGATGTCGATCGTCTCCTCCCGGCACGACATCGCCCGCTTCGGCATGGAGCGCTTCAGCTCGTCGCCCCGCCAGGCCGACCTGCTGATCGTCTCCGGACGCGTCACGCACAAGATGGCCGGGCCGCTGCGGCAGGTCTACGACCAGATGCTGGAGCCGAAGTGGGTGATCGCGATGGGCGCCTGCGCGAGCTCCGGCGGGATGTTCAACAACTACACGGTGCTGCAGGGCGTCGACAAGGTCGTCCCGGTCGACATCCACGTGCCCGGCTGCCCGCCGCGGCCCGAGGCGCTGATGGACGGCATCCTGCGCCTGCACGAGAAGATCATGGCCGGCATTCCCCCCGCCTACCAGATCCGGGGTGTCGCGCAGTGACGTCCGGCGCGGAGGCCTCCGCCTGATGGCCTACGAAGGCGTTCCGGGTCTCGTCGAGACGATCGAGGCGCACGGCGAGACCACCCTGGTCGTCGACGCTGCCCGGGTCGTGGAGGCCTGCACCCACCTGCGGGACGAGGAGGGCTTCACCTTCCTCTCCGACCTCTCCCCCGCCGACTACCTCGGCTGGGGCGCGAAGGGCGTGGCCGGCTACATCGGCAGCCGCGCAGGCCGCGATCTTCACGCCCCCGGCTCACAGGGGTACGCACGCGTGCCCGGGCCGGCGCCGAAGCGGTTCGCCGTCAACTACCACCTGCTGCGGATCGGGGAGAGCCCCGTGCGGCTGCGCGT
>DAIOGR010000257.1:0-3904 GCA_036745155.1 Gaiella sp. | reverse complement strand
GAGCTGGCCGAGAAGTACGGCATCGCCTCGATCCCGACGATGATCCTGTTCAAGGGCGGCGAGCCGACCGCGGCCGTCGTCGGCGCACAGCCGAAGGGCGCGATCGAGCGCCAGTTCGGCCTCACCGCCTAGAGCTTCCCTCCTCCCCCTCCCCCTCCGACGAGCCGGCCACCCGCCGGCTCGTCGCAGTGGCCGCCGTCAGCGACGCGCCGTCGAGACGAGCGTCTCGCGATCGTGCCCGACGAGCTCGCCGATCCGCTCGATGGTGACGTCGGGGGACGGATACCGGGCGACCTCGTCGGTCGCTGCGGCGTAGTGGCCCTGTCGAGGGAACACCGTGGTCACCCGCTCTCCCCAGGCAGCCTTGACGGCGGCGAGGATCCGCACCTTGTCGTCCACCACGACGTAGTGGTCGCAAGGGAAGCGGGCGGCGACGTCGTCCAGCTCGCGCTCCTTGTGGATGTAGATCATCACGTTGCCGGCGACGGCGTCGTAGAGGCCCGACCGCGAGACCTTCCGCGGCTGGAAGACGGCGTCGCCGTCGGAGAGGATCGCCACCGTGCCGAGAGCGCGGCAGTGGTCCACGGCGTCGAGCGAGCCGGGATACAGCCGATTGGCGAAGGGGTAGGAGACGAGGAAGTGCGACACGGCGAGGATCCGCAGGTCGCGGGGGTGGCGGTCCCGGTAGCGCTGGAGCGCGCCGAGATAGTCGGCGTAGCCCAGCTCCTCGCGCAGCTCCTCGAAGATCGCCCAGTACCCGGCCCCGCAGTCGACCCCGATCTCCGTGTCGAGATGCCTGCGCAGATCGTCGGCCACACGGTCGTTGTCGAGCAGGGTGTTGTCGACGTCGAAGAGGAAGACGACCTTCATGCCTGCGACTGCCTCCAGGCGGCGAAGACGCTCGGCAGCAGCGCGAACGCGAGCTCGCCGGGCGGCGGCAGCTCGTCGGGGGCGAACCAGGCGAGCTCCGCGACGTCGTCGGCCGGGCGCAGCTCGCCGCCCGTCGCTCTGGCCCGCCACACCATGTTCAGCGTCGAGTTCACGGCCGGGCCGTGCCCGTACCAGTCCATCCAGACGCCGAGGAACACGATCGGCTCGATCTCCAGGCCCGTCTCCTCGCGCAGCTCCCGCCGCAACCCGTCGAGCGGGTGCTCGTGCTCGTGCAGGTAGCCGCCCGGCGTGTCCCACCTGCCCAGGTACGGCTCGATCGCGCGGCGTCCGAGCAGCAGCCGGCCCTCGCCGTCCTCCACCAGCGCCACGGCGCAGGGCGCGGAGTTCGCGTAGCCGACGAAGCCGCAGGAGCGGCAGCGGACGCACCCTTCGCCGGGCTCGAGGTCCTGCGCGCAGCGTGGGCAGTAGCGCCAGCCGTGGAGGATCGCCATCGCCGCGGTACCGTACCCCGTCGTGAGCCCTCGTCACGTCCCCGCCTCCGTCACCGAGCTGCAGCGCATCGGCCTGTTCGGCTCCCTCCCCGGCGAGACGCTAAAGCTGCTCGCCGAGCGGATGACGCGCGAGGAGGTGGCGGCCGGCAGGCGGATCGTCACGGAGAACGACGCCACCGACCGCTTCTACGTGCTGCTCACCGGCCTCGCGGGCGTCTCGCAGGACGTCCGTGGCGCCCGGGGTGTGATCCGGCCAGGCGAGTACTTCGGCGAGGTGGCGCCCCTGATGGGCATCCCGCGCACGGCCACCGTGACCGCGATGACGACATGCGTGGTGGCGAGCTGTGACCGCGCCACCTTCGACGAGCTGTTACGGCCGCTGTTCGCCGACGACACCCCTTAGTGCGGCGTCTCACAACGTTCGACCGGAATCGTACGTTGTGAGACGCCGCACTCGATGCTTGTTGCACGCTGGCCAGCTGCTGCGCAGCTGGCCAGCGTGATCCTGAAGGGGCGCGCTTCGCGCGCCGGGAGTTCCGGTGCAACGGTACGAGACGCCGCGCTAGCTGATTGCTGTTCGCGTCGACGCTGTCACGAGCCGAGCTCGCGGAGCACGGCGTCCGAGAGGTCGGGCCACGCGGTCTTGGCCCAGTCGCCGAACTCCCGCGTCGTCAGGCAGGCGCAGGCGAGGCCGACGGCAGGGTCGACCCAGAGGAACGTGCCGCTGCCGCCGAAGTGCCCGAACGTCCGCGGCGAGGTGCGCGTGCCCGTCCAGTGCGGCTCCTTCCCGTCCTTCAGCTCGACGCCGAGCCCCCAGTCCATGGGGCTGAAGCGCCCGAAGTCCGGCAGCACGCCGTCGAGGCCGGGGAACTGCACGGTCGTCATCTCGGCGAGGGTCTCGGGCGCCACGAGCGTCGGCGCGAGCAGCTCCCGCCCCAGGGCGAGCACGTCCTCCAGGCAGGCGTGCATGCCGGCGCCGGGGTGTCCGTCCGGGTCGAGGCCGATGCCGAGGG
This sequence comes from Gaiella sp., assembly GCA_036745155.1. GTDB lineage: Bacteria > Actinomycetota > Thermoleophilia > Gaiellales > Gaiellaceae > Gaiella. The sequence continues at coordinate 1,509 of DAIOGR010000257.1, read as the reverse complement.
GGTCGCAGACCGCCCCCCGGACGTACTCGGCGAACGGCATCTCGGCCCGCGCCTCGAGGAGGCGCCCGAGGACTCCGAACCCCTCGTTGGAGTAGATCCGGCGCCGGCCCGGCGGGGCGATCGGGATCTCGCCCTGGAACGGCAAGCCGGAGGCATGGGCGAGCAGATGACGCACCGTCGCGCCCGGCGGCCCGGCCGCGTCGTCGAGGTCGAGCACCCCCTCCTCGGCCGCCACGAGCACCGCCAGCGCCGTGACCGGCTTCGAGACCGACGCCAGCCTGACGGCCCGTCTCGTGTCACCGCGCCCGGCGAGCGTGGTCTCGGCCCGCGTGACGCCGGCCGCCGCGAACGGCACGTCCCACTCGTCGATCTGGCGCAATGCCTCCACGCGGCGCGATACTAGCCCCACGATGGAGCGGCGACTCATCTCCGGGCACTCCCCCTTCGAGGTCGAGGCCGGGTTCTCGCGCGCCGTCGCCGTCGGCAAGACGGTTCACGTCGCGGGCACGGCGCCGATCCCGCGCGACGGGTCGCCGCCGCCCCAGGGCGCCTACGAGCAGGCACACCTCTGCCTCGCGATCATCGGCGAGGCGCTCGGACGCGCCGGCGCCTCGCTCGAGGACGTCGTCCGCACACGCATCTTCGTCACCGATGCCGCCCACTGGGGCGAGGTCTCGCGGGCCCACGGCGACGTCTTCCGGGACGTGCGCCCGGCAGCGACGTGCGTGGTGACGGGGCTGCTCGACCCGCGCTGGCTCGTCGAGATCGAGGCCGAGGCGGTGCAGCCGTCATGAAGCAGGTCGTCCCCGAGACCGTCACCGGCAAGGGCGGCTTCTACGCGGGCAGCGTGCTCGAGCACAAGTTCGGGCGGAGCGACCCGTACACGCTCGGGGTCGAGGAGGAGTACATGCTGCTCGACGGGCAGAGCTTCGACCTCGTCCAGCACATCGACACGGTGCTCGCGGCGATGCACGGGCACGAGCTCGAGCCGCAGGTGAACGCGGAGCTGATGCAGTCGGTGCTCGAGATCGCGACCCCCGTCTGCCACACGGCCGGCGACGTGATGGCCGAGCTGACGAAGCTCCGCGGCTACGTGTGCGGCGTCGCGCGCGAGCACGGCCTGCGCGTCGGCTCGGCGGGCACCCACCCGTTCAGCCTGTTCGAGCAGCAGCGCATCACCGCCAAGGACCGCTACCGGGCGCTCGTCGACCAGCTGCAGTACGTGGCGCGCCGCGAGCTGATCTTCGGCATGCACATCCACGTCGCGATCGACGATCCCGACAAGGCGATCAAGGTCGTCTCCGGCCTCCTGCCCCAGCTGGCGTCGCTGCTTGCGCTGTCGGCCAGCTCGCCGTTCTGGCGGGGCGAGCCGACGGGGCTCACCTCGAGCCGGGTGATGATCTTCTCCGCCTTCCCCCGCTCGGGGCCGCCGCCGCGGTTCCGCGACTACGCCGACTACGCCGAGGTCGTCGGCCAGCTCGAGCGCACCGGCTGCATCGCCGACTACAC
>DAIOGR010000256.1:0-3928 GCA_036745155.1 Gaiella sp. | reverse complement strand
AGGATCTCCGCCCGCAGCGGCATCTGCATGAACAGCTCGATCGGCGGAAACGGGATGTGCAGGAAGAAGCCGATCCGCAGATCGGGCCGGCGAGCCCGCAGCATCGCCGGAACGAGCTGCAGCTGGTAGTCGTGCACCCATACGGTGGCACCCTCGGCCGCAACCGCCGCGGCCGCGTCCGCGAACCGCCCGTTGACCGCGCGGTAGGCGTCGCGCCAGCTGCGGTTGAAGACCGGCGGCTCGACGGCGTCGTGGTAGAGGGGCCAGATCGTCGCGTTCGACTGCCCCTCGTAGTAGCGCTCGATGTCCTCGGCGCTGAGCGTCACGGGGTGCAGCCGGATTCCGTCCACGGTGAACGGCTCCGGAGCGGCGCCCACACCGCCGCCCCACCCGACCCAGCTGCCGCCGCGCGCTGCCAGCACCGGATAGAGGGCCGCCACGAGGCCTCCCGGGCTCCTCCGCCAGGCCCGCCCGGCCGGAGTTACCTCCTCGTCGACGGGCAGGCGGTTGGCGACTATGACGAACTCGCTTCGTGCCGTCACGCCAACCTCTCTTCGGACGCAGGGCGGGTCAGACAGAGCAGCACCCGGCCGCAACGGCGTGCTTCACACCTGCAGTATCTCACCGCGCGGTACGCGGGGCAGACGGCACACCGCGGCCGTCGTCACCGGATGACGGCGAGCTCGGCGAAGCGGCACACCGCGCTGACGAGCCGCATCTGCTCGATCGTCTGGCAGTCCGCGTCGAGCAGGCGGGGCGCGCACACGAGCACGGCGCGACACTGGGCGCGCGAGGTGGCCACGTTGAAGCGGTGCCGGTCGAAGGCGAAGCCGACGCCGCGGGGAGCGTCCTCGGCCGAGGAGCTCGCCATCGAGACGATCACGACGGGTGCCTGCTGGCCCTGGAACTTGTCGACCGTGCCGACGCGCACACCGGCCGGCACCTTCGCGCGCAGCGCCCGCACCTGCGCGTTATAGGGCGCGACGACGAGCACGTCGGCTGCGACGAGCGGACGAGTCCTGCCCTCACCGTCGGCAAAGGCTGTTCCCAGCAGCCGCCCGACCTCCTCCGCGACTGCGTCGGCCTCCTGCCACGACATCTGGCTGCAGCCGTCGTGCTCGACCCGCAGGAGCGCGAGCCCGTCCTCGGGCGCCAGCGAGCGCGCCTCGCACACCGGTGCGTGATCGAGGCGGCCCTCGTAGTAGGCCTGCGAGGTGAAGCGGCAGAGCTCCGGGCGCAGCCGCCAGGTCTGCTCGAGGAACAGGCCCCGTTCGGGGGGCACCGTGAGCGCATCGCCGAGCAGGTGCTGCAGCACCGACACCTTTGCCTGGTCGGGCTGGGCGCCCTGGGAGACCTGTGGCAGCTGATTCGGGTCGCCGAGCAGCACGAGCCGCTCGGCCGCCGTGCCGACCGCGATCGCGTCGGCGAGCGACACCTGGCCCGCCTCGTCGACGAACATCGTGTGCACCCACCCCTCGAAGTCCTCGCGCGAGAACAGCCAGGCGGTGCCGGCGATCAGCTGCAGCTCATCGGCGAGCAGCGCCTGCCAGGCATCCGAGCTCTCGATCGAGCCGTCGCTCCCGTACCGGGTGTCCGGGTCGCCCGCGGTGGACTTCTTCATCCCCTTGAAGCGCAGGCCCGCCGAGCGTGCCTCGGCCTCGACGGCGTGCAGGAAGTTGTGGATCGCCTTGTGGCTGAGCGACGTGACGCCCACCCGCCGGCCGGCCCGCATCAGCGCGACGGCCATCCTGGCCCCGTGCCAGGTCTTCCCGGAGCCGGGCGGGCCCTGCACGAACAGGGTGCTGCGCCCGAGCGAGAGAGCGGCGTCGACCGGGTCGCCCGCTCCGGGCGGCGCATCCGGCGGCCTGCGCTCGATCAGGTCGACCAGGGCAGGGTGTCGCCCATCCTGCGCCAGGTACGACGCGGCGAACCGCGCGACGGCCCGGCGCTGCTCCGTGTCGGTGATCGGCTGTCCGGGGATCAGGGCCCGGGGAAGCGGCTCACCGGCGCGGTTCCTGGCCCGCCGGAGCGTGACGATCCCGAGCTCGTCGTCCACCTCGACCGAGTAGCTCTTCCCGCTGCCCGGGTCGACGCACGACCCGCCGATCTTGTGCTCCTGCTCGGGAAAGGAGAAGCGGTAGACGAGTGACGACTTGTCGGGCTCCGGCTCGGACGCGAGCGTGAGCCCGCCGATCGTGTCGGTGTCGGCGATCAGCTCGTCCTCGTCCAGCGTGAGGTGGGTGAACCACTCCCACCACTGCGGCTTGGCCTCGCGGCGGTGGTAGTCGAGGAGCTGGGCGAGCAGCCAGGGCGTGTCTCCCGCGGCCGCGCCGTCGAGTAGCGCGGCCTTCAGCGCCTCGCGCTCGTCCGCGGCGGCGGCCGCTTCGTCGGAAGGCGGACGCTCCTCCGGCGGCGCCCGCCACGGCGTCCCGTCGGGCCTGAGCGAGAGCAGCCACTCGTGCAGCTCGAAGGTGGAGCGGCAGTCCTCCTCGTTGTAGCGCTCGACGTCGTCGAGGATCGCCTCGTCGCCGGTCTCGACCCATTCCTCGAAGCGCACCACGGACTCGTCGCCGCCCGAGACGTCGGCGGTGCGTTCGAAGCCGTAGAGCTTCTCGACGACCTTGATCGAGTAGCTGTCGACGGACGCGCGCAGCGCCTGCTTGACGACGCGGTAGAGGTCGACGAGCACCTCCTGACGCAGGAAGTCGTCGACCTCCTGCTCGCGCGTGCCGTGCTCTCCCATCAGCCGGGTCAGCGCGGAGCGCTCGTAGGAGGCGTAGTGGTAGACGTGCAGGCCGGGGTGACGGCGGCGGCGCTCCACGACCCAGTCGACGAAGCGCTCGAAGGCTACCCGCTCGGCGTCGCGATCTCTTCCCCAGACAGCCTCGTAGACCACCTCGCCGGCGTCGTCCCGGTAGCAGAAGCCGAACAGGTACTCGAGCCCGCGCGCGGCCTCGTAGAAGGGGTGGCCCTCCATGTCGAACCAGACGTCGCCGGCGTCGGGCCGAGGCAGCAGGCGGAAGCCGCGCTCCTCCTCGTCGGGCAGGAGCTCCCAGAGGTGGCGCTGCTCGCGCCGGCCGCGGAGCTGCAGGGAGGCCTGGTGCCGGATCGCCTCGAGCGCCTCGGCGCGAACGCCGGCGACCGGAGTGCCGGGTGCGAGGTCGCCGAGCGCCTCGAGCGTGCGGACGCCGGCGGCGGCGAGCGCGTCCGCCTGGCCGCGGCGGACGCCGGCGACGAGCGTGAGGTGGTCGTCGTCGACCCGCTGCTGCCAGCAGACCTGCCGGAAGTCGCAGATCCCACAGTGGCCGCAGGGCCAGCCGTACGTCTTCTCGCCCGCTCCCAGCGCGGCGAGGAAGCGCTCACGCACGCGCCGGTAGTACGCCTCGAACTCGGCGACCCGGAAGGTCTCGCGCTCGCCGCGCCCGTTCTCGACGTGGACGTGCTCGACCGGGCGTCCCTGGATGCGCGCGACCTGCTCGGCGTAGAACATCAGCTGCAGGACGTGCGCGGGCTTGGCGGACCGCGCCAGCTTGGTGTCGACCGGCTCGTACGAGCCGTCGGTGCGGCGCTCGAGGAAGTCGGCAAACCCGCGCCAGCGCCCCTCGGCCAGGTACGGCTGGTAGATCACGTCGGCGGCGCCGGCGCGAATCGCTGCGTCCGTCAGCCGCCGGGCTGCGGCTGCGTCGAACCCCTCGTCGTCGTAGGTCGGGATGCGCTCGATCGAGCAACCCCTGGCCTGGAGCCGTGCGAGATAGGCGGCCTCGTGCTCGTTCCCCTTGCGGAAGATGAGATCGCGGTGGGGCGAATCGAGCTGGGGCTTCTCGATCTCGCCGCGCGCCGCGCGCAGGTCGAGCGTCGTCAGGTGTGGGCACGCCAGGTACCCCGACAGGTCGGAGGGGGAGAGAGCCAGCGCTCCGTCCGCTTGCAG
>DAIOGR010000255.1:0-3949 GCA_036745155.1 Gaiella sp. | reverse complement strand
TCTTCGCCGGCCCGCTCGTGCGCTCGAGCTACCGCGCCGACGAGCAGAAGCACGCCGCCGACACCGGCCGCGGCGCCGTGGCGTATTGACGGCGCTGCCGGTCGCCGGCAGGCACCGCGTGTGGTGGCGACTGCGAATCGGCGCTAAGGTCGCCTCATGGGACTCAAGGATGTGGTGCTCGGCTGGCTGCGCCAGGGCCAGGCAGCCGGCGGGAAGCTGGAGAAGGCCGAGGCGGACATCGTCGAGCGGGACTACCAGGCCGCGAAGACGGATGCGCGCCTCGATTCCCGGCTCGGCTCAGGCCACGATGCGTTCGACGCCGACGAAACCGAACCCCGCTAGAGGATCCGGCCGGGGATGACGGCGCTCCGGCGGCGGACGGGCCGCTCGCGCACGGGCGCCGCGCTTGCCGTGGTCGTCATCCTCGCGAGCTCCGGCAGCGGGAGCGCTGCCACGGGCCCCGGGCCACCCGGCCGTCCAGGAAGCGGCGCGCTCCGGATCGTCGGCCTGAAGCCCCTCGTCCTGCGCATCACGACGATCCGGCCCGGCGCCTCGCTGGTCGTCAGGTTCGCTCCGCCGGGTGAGCGAGGGCCGTTGCTCGTCCGGGTAGGCGCGTCCGGGCTGCTGCGAGTCGGGGTGGACGCGACCTCCTGCATCAGGCGAATCGCCTCGGTGTCCGTGCTGACGACGTCAGGCAGGCAACTCGGCTCCGTCCGCATACCGTTGCCGGAATGCGCGGCGGAACGGTAACAGGGGGCGGCGGCGCCGGCGCCGCCCCCTGCTTCCGGACTACTTGAAGAGCCCCAGGGCGAGCTTCCAGATGCCCCGCCCGTGGGTTGCCGCATAGACCACGGTCGACTTCGAGTCGATCGTGAGCCCGTAGACCGCAACCGGCGGCAGTCCGACGGCCGCCGGCTTCCACTCGGTCGTGCCGGCCTTCAGCATGGCGACGCCGAAGTCCGTTCCGACGTAGAGATCACCGGTCTTGTCGTCGCGCACGATCGCGGTGATCGGCTGGTCTCCCAGGTTGTAGCTCAGGTCCTTCCAGACGGCCGACGTGCCGTTGTAGGTCACTTCGAACACGTGGCCCGGCGTCGTCGGCGTGTACGCGTTGTAGCCCGAGAACGACAGCCAGGCATGGCGCGTGTTCGACGGGTCGACGGAGATGCCGCTGACGAAGCGGCGGGGCTGCGCCGGCGTGTCGAGCCTGGTGAAGGTCACGGCAGCTGCGCTGGCAGCATTCGCGTTCTCCGAGATGAAGACGCGGCCACGACGGGTTGCGGCCCACAGCGTCTTCTTGTCTGCCGTAGTCCGTGCCAGCGCGACGACGTACCCCGTGCCCTTGTCGGACGCCGGGCCGGCAACGAGATCACCCGCGGCACCGCCGAGCGGCTCCCAGTCGCCGCACGGCTTGGGTCGGTTGGCGTAGTCGCCCGTGTACTCGTTGCAGTACTTCTCGAGGAATGCCTGGCTGCCACCGCTGTCCTTCGTGCGCCAGACGTGCAGGAGGCCGTCGTAGATCGTGCCGCCCACGACCGGGTCGGTGACGAGCGGGACGTAGAACGACGCCGCGCCACCCTCGGCGGTGTCGAAGAACGGGTCGGAGACCCAGTTCCAGCCGGCCGGATCGTTGCCCCGGAAGTTCACGTCGTGCTGGGGCAGGTAGTAGGAGTGGATGCGGATATTGCCGTTGACGGCGTCGATGCCGGACTGGCCACCGTCGCCTCCGACCGTCTCGAGCCAGTCCGTGCCGCCGAGGAACGACCAGGTGCCGTTGTCCTGCGTCCCGGCGAGGAGGTCGCTGTACGGGTTGTTGGGATTGAGGGAGACGCTCTGGAACTGCAGGGTTGCGAGCCCGTCGTTGAGCGACAGCGTCTCCGTCGGGACGGCCTTCAGCCAGCGCTTGCAATGCGCGAGGTCGTCGCCGGAGATCCCCCTCGACGCACAACTCGCGGACGTGTCGAGGTACTTGCCGCTCGTGCGGACGACACCGCCGTCGGACCCGGCGAAGGCAACCGCGCCGTCGCCGGTGAAGACGATCGCGTGCTGGTCGGGGTGCATCCCGAGCGGCGGCGACTGGGCGTCGTTCGTCATGTCGGTGAAGCTCACTCCTGCGTCCGTCGACCGCTGCACGGCGCGCCCGTTCGACGGAGGCGTGGAGGTGAAGATCTCGTCGTACTGCATCTGGCCGCCGATCCAGACGTCGTTCGGCTTGCCGGGAGGCGAGGCGACGGGCATGTCGTACGAGCACTGCTCGCTGCAGTAGTTGAACGAGTCGAATCCGGTCGACGACGGATCCGGGTCCGAGAGCTGCGTGAACGAGGGCACCGCAGCGTTCGCGTCGTCGGTGCGCCAGAAGGTGGCCTCGCTGAAGCCCGAGTCGCCGACGTAGATGCGGAGCTTGCCGGTTCCGAGAGGTGCGAGCGCGAACTCGGTGCGCCCGCTGAGAGAGCAGGCGGGATGCCCGACGCACTCGGAATCGAAGATCCGCTCGTACCCGGCGGTGACCTTCTTACGGTAGAGGCCGTAGTCGAAGATGGAGAAGTAGATGCGCCGCGAGATGCTGTCGTACTGGATGTTCGAGACCCCGCCTCGGAAGAAGTCGCCTCCGTTGGCCGAGGTCGGATCGACGACGTCGCTCGGCTCGCTGAAGACGAGCGCGAACGAGTTGCCGCCGTCCGTCGACTCGTACAGCCCTACCTTTGGTGCTCCGGGCGGCGTGAATCGGCCGCCGTTCACCGAGGAAGAGCCGTGCCGCGCCACGGCGGTACCGATCCAGATGTGCCGCGGGTTGGCGGGGTCGACGGCGATGGCCGCGATCGAGCGGTCCTTGGCGGCAGCGACGCTGCCGGGCACGAGCGACCAGTTGCGCCCTCCGTCGGTTGACCTGAAGAGGCCGATGCCGGCTTCGGAGTCGCTCGAGCCGTTGGGCTCACCGGTGCCGGCGTACACGGTTCGGCCGGTCGAGTCGGTGGGGTCGTAGAACAGCGACCCGATCGCGTTCGAGGGGATGCCGTCGTTCGACGGTGTCCACGCCGGATGACGCGACAGCGCGTTCTCCGTGCGCCAGACGCCGCCCCCGGCGGCAGCGACGAGCAGCGTGCACCCCTCGCCGCGGCTCGATCTGCACTGCGGAGCGATGGCGAGGCTCGTGACACGGCCCGAGACCGTGGTCGGCCGGCCCGTGTACGTGGCCAGGGCATCGACGTTGGGTGTCACAGGCCCGACCTCGACCCACTGGCTCACCTTGCCGTAGCCCAGCCGCGCCACTCCCTGGAAGGCCGAGAACGTGCCCACCGTCTGCTCGTATGCGACGGTGTCGTTGGGGAGCGCACGGTTCTCGTACGACTCCTGGGCGGGGCCGCGGACTGCCTCCCCACCCGCCTCGGACTTCTCCTTGATGATCGCGAGCGCCTGCGAATGCGAGTTCTTGTGGTAGTTCGCGAGGCTCTTGTGCTCCTTCAGGAACTCGCCGAGGCTTTCCTTGTTCTCGCCCCGTTCCTTCAGGTACAAGCCTGCCCCGACGGTGGCCGCGATCGCCACGAGCGCTACGAAAGCGAGCGCTGCCACGGCGATCCCGCGGTTCCCCGAGATCCTCTTCACGTTCTCCCCTTTCCGTGAGCTCCCCTGGCGCTCGATGTCGCATTACGAGACATCCCCCCGCCAGGGTTGACGGAGGGAGTCTGACGACACGCCCGCGCTTGTCAAGGGTGGTCCTCAGCCGGAGGCCGGCGCCCTCGTATGGACGTTCGTCTGAGAGGGACGGTGGCCGCCGGCTGGGCGGCCACCGTCCCCTCTCGCCAATCGCGAGCCGCCGGTGCGCCTACGCGCCGCCCGGCTGAACAGCCCCGTTGACTGTCAACTGGTACGGGGCATACTGCGTCGCCGTTTCGCCGGGATCGTTGTAGGTCACGATCACGCCGACGAAGTCGGCCTTCTTGTCGATGTA
>DAIOGR010000254.1:0-3973 GCA_036745155.1 Gaiella sp. | reverse complement strand
CTATCCCCTTCGGCCCGGCACGCTCAGCGACGCGTCGGAGGCGTCAGGGCCGCACTGTCGCCGACCGCTGCTCCTCCCGGCCGGCGGAGCCCGTCAGGGCCGCACGCGGCGCGGCGCGGCGCGGCCTATCCGCTCGCGGCCCCTTGCGGGGATCCCGGCGAGCGCGAGAAACCGCAGCAGGACGGCCCGCCCGGCGGGATGGTCGTCGTCCCAGCTCTCCGGATGGAACTGGGTTCCCCACCATGGGCGATCGTCTGCCGCGATCGCCTCCACGGCACACGTGCGGCTGCTCGCGAGGACGCGGAACCGTGGCGGCAGCACGGTGACCTCGTCGTCATGGTGCATGAGCACCTCGAAACGGGGGCCGAGACCGGCGAGCAGGTCGGAGTCGTCCCGGACGTGGACGGCGCCGAACCCACGCGACGGGTGCCTCGCCGCACCGATCACTCCGCCCGCCGCACGGGCCTGCAACTGCATGCCCGCACAGATTCCGAGCACCGGCCCGGGATAGAAGCTCAGGACGGCGAGGAACCGATCGAGCTCGGCCGGATCGTGCGACGCCCAGGGCTCGTACGAGCCGCTCAGGATCACCGCGTCGGCCCCGAGCTCGTGGAGGGTGGAGTACTGCGCCGACTCGACCGTCGCCGTCGCGAGCGAGGCCACGCGCGCGCGCACCTCCTCGTAGCGACCGAGCCGCTCGTCCGTCAGGCCGCCCGCGTACTCGGTGATCACGAGCAGTACGTGCACGCTAGTGGTCGACTCCCTGCAAGGCGATCTTCCTGCGGGACACGAACTCGTCCAGCGCTTCGGCGACGCCAGGCTCGAGGTGCGGCTGCTCATAGCGCTCGAGCGCGTCCTGCCAGATGCGGGTTGCACGTTCCTCGGCCGTCAGCGCACCGGCGGCCTCCCAGTTCTCGTAGCTCTGCCAATCGGAGACGAGTGGACGGTAGAAGGCGGACTCGAAGCGCGCCAGCGTGTGCTCCGAGCCGAAGAAATGACCGCCCGTGGGCACCGCGGCGATCGCCGCGACCCCGGCTTCGATCTCGTGTGGGGTGACGTCGACGACAGGCCCCATCGTCACGGCCAGCATCTGCAGCATCTCGACGTCGAGCACGAGCTTCTCGAACGATGCGGTGAGGCCGCCCTCCATCCAGCCGGCCCCGTGATACACGAGGTTCGCTCCGCCGAGGATGGCCGACCAGATCGACATCTCCGACTCGTAGGCCGCCTGCGCGTCGAGCGCATTGCTGGCGCTGGCATTGCTCGCCCGGTACGGAAGCCCGTAGCGGCGTGCCAGCTGGCCGGCAGCGATCGTCGCCCGGGCGTTCTCCGGCGTCCCGAAGGCCGGGGCGCCGCTGCGCATGTCGACGTTCGACGTGAACGCGCCGTACACCACCGGAGCTCCGGCACGCACGAGCTGCGTCAGCGTGATGCCTGCGAGAGCCTCGGCGTTCTGTTGCACGAGCGCTGCCCCCAGCGTGACCGGCGTCATCGCTCCCATCAGCGTGAACGGGGTGATCACGGCGGGCTGTCCGTGCTCGGCCATCGTGATCAGGCCATCGGTCATGGCCTCGTCGAACCTGCGCGGCGAGTTGACCGAGATGATCGCGAGCACGCAGGGGTCGTCCACGACCTCTTCGCGCGTCAGGCCCCGTGAGATCGCCATCGTCTCGATCCCGTCCAGCGTTCGCTCGCGCCCGATCGCGAGGCAATGGAACGTCCTGTCCGTGAACGTCACGTTCGCCCGGTAGGTGTCGAGGTGCCGCGTCCCGGCCGGCAACTCCTGAGGCGAGGTCGGCTGGTTGCCGATGAAGTGGATCACGTCGAAGCTCTGCGCCAGCTTCACGAGCGTGACGTAGTCGTCCATGTTCCCGGCCCGCCTGCCGCGAACCCGGTCGTCCACGGTCGGCGGGCCGGCGACGAGCCCGAACGCGACGTGATCGCCTCCAATCTCGAGCTTGCGCGCCGGCCCTCGCGGCGTCACCGTGAAGCGAGCCGGCGCGCTCGCCACCGCGTGCTCGACCACGTCCCGTGGGAGCCGGACGAGACCGCTCTCATCGTCGACGATCGCCCCGGCTGAGCGGAAGATGTCGCGGGCGGCGGCACCCATGAACTCGACCCCGACGTCCTGCAGGAGTGCCAGGGACGCGTCGTGCACAAGGGCGAGCTGGTCGTCGTCGAGGAGATCGATCGCGCCGAGGCGGTTCCTGAGCGGCGCGGCGCCGAAATCCGGCGGCCGCTGCCGGGCGCCCCGACGGTCGGCCCGGTCGGCGCGCGATCGCCGTATCGCCGCCGCAGGCTCGCCCCGCGCCGCGTCGTCCTCGGTCACGCGGAGCTCGCGAGCGCGCTCGCCGCAGCGGTTGCATGCCTACGCCCGAACGTCACGCTAGCCATCGAAGTCGAGCAGCACCTTGCCCAGCTTGCCCGGCTCCTGTAGCCGGTCGAATGCCGCGGTGGCCTCGGCCGCGAGGAAGACCCGGTCGACGAGAGGCGCGATCCGGCCCGTCTCGAGGTGGGGGACGACCTCGCGGGCGAACGCCTGCACGGCGACGGCCTTCTCCTCCAGCGGCCGCGCGCGCAGGACAGTGCCGAACACGCGCGCCCGCCGGGCCATCAGCTGACGCAGGTCGAGCGTCGCCTCCGCCCCGGCACCCGTACCGACCACCACGATGCGGCCCCTGACGGCGAGGGCGGCGAGGTCGGGACCCAGGTTCTGCGCTCCGACGAGCTCGAGCACGACGTCGGCACCTCCATCCGCACGAGCTCGTTCCACCAGCTCGTCCGGCGCGACCGCGACGGCGCCCAGAGCAGCCACGCGGTCGCGCAGCTCCGGGTCGCGCACGGTGGCCAGCACCCGCGCGCCCAGAACCGCGCCGATCTGGACGGCGGCCGTGCCGACACCGCCGTTGCCGCCGTTGACGACGAGGAGCTCGCCCGGCCGCAGGCCCGCCTGCGTGCAGATCGCATCGTGGGCAGTCACGAAGACCTCGGGCACAGCCGCAGCCGCGCGCTCGTCGAGCCGGTCGGGCACCGGCGCCGCATGCTGCTCGTGGATGACGACCCGGTCGGCGAGGCCACCGCCTCCGACGATCCCGAACACCCTGTCGCCCGGCGCGAACCGGTGTGCCTCGGGACCGCAGGCGAGCACCGTTCCCGCAGTCTCGAGGCCCGGCACATCGGGCGGAGAGCCGGGGGGCGCCGGGTAGCGTCCCGCACGCTGGGCGAGATCCGCCGGGTTGAGCGCCGCAAAGCGCACGGCAAGCACCACCTCGCCGCCGGACGGGACGGGATCGGGCCGCTCTTCGACCCGGACGACCTCGTTGCCGCCCGCGCCGGTGAAGACCACTGCGCGCATCGCTGCCGTCAGAGAGTAGACGGGTCGGACAGGTCGTGCCGACACCGAGGCTGTACGGTTGACGGCCCCGGGGTCGCAGCCACGCGACGAAGGGGCTGACCCGAAACGTCTCTGGAGGATTCCCATGCTCGCAGCCGTTTGTGCCCGCATCTCTCGCGACGACCCCGTCGCGGGGCTGGAGGTGACGGACATTCCCGAGCCCTCCGCGGCCGACGGCTGGGAGCTCGTGGAAGTCCGCGCCGCCGCCCTCAACCACCACGACGTCTGGACGCTGCGCGGCGTGGGGGTGACCGAGGCCGACCTGCCGGTCGTGCTCGGGACGGATGCGGCCGGCGTCACAGCCGACGGGCGCGAGGTGGTCGTGCATGCCGTGCTCGGAACCCCCGGGCCCGGCGAGGACGAGACCCTGGCCGCCGACTTCCACCTGTTCTCCGAGCGCGGCGTCCAGGGCACGCTGGCGCAACGCGTGGCCGTGCCGTCGCGGAACCTCGTCCCCAAGCCGGCAGCGCTGTCGTTCGCCGAGGCCGCCTGCCTGCCGACCGCGTACCTGACCGCCTACCGGATGCTCTTCACGCGCGCCCGCCTGCAGCCCGGCCACTCCGTCCTCGTCCAGGGCGC
>DAIOGR010000253.1:0-3982 GCA_036745155.1 Gaiella sp. | reverse complement strand
CTAGTCTCCCCGGCGCATGGCGTCGTTCTCGACGAGCTTCCTCGGGTGCAAGGTGTCGTTCGCCGACCAGCAGGCGATCCGCGAGCGCCTGCTCTCCGACGGGCACGTCCAGGTCGACGGGGGCGGCGACCTGGCCGTCGTCAATACCTGCTGTGTCACGCACGAGGCCGTCTCGAAGTCCCGGCAGGCGGTGTCGCGAGCGGCGCGCAGCCATCGGACTGTGTACGTCACCGGGTGCGCCGCCAACCTGCCCGACGGGGCGTTCGCCGGCCTGCCCGAGAACGTGGTCGTCGTCCCGGGGCGGAGTGAGGAGGCGGCGGACGCTGTCGCCGGCGACGTTGGCGGGATCGGGTGCGTCAATGCGGAGCACGGCCTCGACCGGGTGCGGGCCTTCGTGAAGATCCAGGACGGCTGCTCGTTCTCGTGCGCGTTCTGCGTGATCCCGCTCGTGCGCGGCGGCACGCGCAGCCGCACGGCGCCGGCGGTGCTCGCAGAGATCCGGCGCCGCGCCGGGCAGGGGCACGGGGAGATCGTCCTGACGGGCGTCAACCTCGGGTGCTTCCGTGATCGCGAGGCGGGCTACACGCTCGCCCGGCTCGTGCGCGAGGCGGGAGCGATCGAGGGCGTGGAGCGGCTGCGCCTCTCGTCGATCGAGATCAACCACGTCACGAACGATCTCGTCGCGGCGTTGCGGGAGACTCCCACCGTCTCCCGGCATCTCCATGTACCGCTCCAGTCGGGCGACGACGCGGTGCTCGCCGCGATGGGCCGTCGCTACCGGATCGACGACTACCTGTCGAAGCTCGCTCCGCTCCGCGACTTCAACCTCACGAGCGACGTGATCGTCGGCTTCCCCGGCGAGGACGAGGCCGCGTTCGGGCGCACGCTCGACGCGGTCGCGGGGGCCGGTGTCACGAAGGTGCACGTGTTTCCCTACTCGCCGCGGCCCGGCACTCGCACGGCCGCGGACGATCCGGTGCCGCTGGAGGTCAAGCGGGAACGAAGCGCCCGCCTGCGCGAAGCGTCCGACGCCGCCTGCCGTGCCCGCTGGCTGCAGCGCGTCGGGAGCGAGGACCGAGTGCTCGTCGACCGCCCGGGGCTGGGCTACGCCGACGACTACACGCCGTGGCTCGTCGATGCGCGGGTGGGCGCTTTCGTGCGCGCCCGGGCAACCGGTGTGTCCGACGAAGGGGTGGTCGCGGTTGCCGCCTGAGTGTCTCTTCTGCCACCTGGCTGCCGAAGGCGACCACGTGCACGCAGCGGACGGGTTCGTGGCGATCCGCGACATCGCGCCGAAGGCCGAGACGCACCTGCTGATCCTGCCGGTGCGGCACGTCGCCACCCTGCGTGACGTCGGGCAGTTCGAGGACGATGAGGTGGGGCGCATGCTCCGCTTCGTGGCCGAGACGGCGGCACGTGTCGGCCTGGACGACTATCGTGTCGTCATCAACGTCGGCCCCGGTGGAGGGCAGACGGTCTTCCACCTCCATCTGCACGTGCTCGGCGGCTCCGACCTTCCGGGCTTCGAATGACACCGTGATCTTGACGACCAACAGCCAATGAACCTGATCCCCCGCATCGAGGACGAGCTCAAGCAGGCACGCCTGGCGCGTGACGACGAGCGGCGCGACGCGCTGGCTCTCATCCTGGCGAGCCTCAAGTCCGCCGAGAAGGAGCTGCAGCGGCCCCTGTCGGAGGACGAGGAGCTGCAGGTGCTACAGCGCGAGCGCAAGAAGCGGGTCGAGGCGTTCGAGGCGTTCGATCAGGCAGGCCGGGAGGAGCAGGCGGACAAGGAGGACTTCGAGCTCGAGGTGCTCGAGGAGTTCATGCCCGAGCCGCTCACCGAAGAGGAGCTCGAGGAGATCATCGACGACGTGATCGCCGAGGTGGGTGCGACGTCGATTCGCGACCTCGGTCGCGTGATGGCGGACGTGATGCCGCAGGTCTCCGGACGGACCGACGGATCCGCCGTCAGCCAGCTCGTGCGCGAGAAGCTCGCGTAGGCGCGCGCCGCTGCGTCCTCGCCGCTATACGTCGCCGCTACCGCTTCCGCTACCGCTGCCGCCCCCGGCCGCCGCCTACCTTCCCGACACCCACGTCGGCGGTCGCGTCCACCGCACGTCTGCGCGCTGCAGGTCCACGCGGACTTCTCCCCGACCCGACGCTCTCCCCCTTGGGGGGTGCGAGGCCCCCTCTGGGAACGCTAGCGGCGATCGTGTGACAGGACGGTGCCGGCTCGCTGCTGTCTGTGTGCCGAGCTGTCTACAGGCGGGCCGGGCGCGCAGGCGTCGAGGCCGGCCAGCCGCGAGAGCGCCTTGCGGTGTCGCACGACGAGCCCGTAGGCGGCTTCCGTGAGGCGGGGCAGCCGGGCTGCGAGCGCCGCGGGGCCGCGGCCTGCGGGCAGCCGTCGCGCGATCAGCTGCAGCGCGGCGCCGCCGGAGCTCCTCCTGCCGTCGCCGTCGACGGCGTGCACGGCTGCGTACCGCTCCGCGGGCGTCAGGTCGCGCAGCAGGTGCGCGCCGGTCTCCGACCCGATCGACTCCACGAGCAGCCCCTCGTGCCGGGCGAGCCATCGGCCGGCACGGGTACAGATCCCGCAGTCTTCGTCGACGAGCACCGTCAGCGGCTTGGCCATGGTCGAACCGTAGCCTTCGGCGCCTACACTGAGTGCGTGCAGGATGTCGTCGTCGTACCCAACGAGGTTGCCGCGGAGCTCGCCGGTGTCGGCGACGGCGTGCTCGACTCGCTGCGCGAGCGGCTCGGCTGCTCCATCGCGCTGCGGGGCAACAAGCTCACCCTCGACGGTGAGGGTGCCCGTGTCGCCGAGGCGCGCGCGGTCGTGGACGAGCTCGTCGAGCTGATCGAGGGCGGTCACGCGATCGGGCCGGACACGGTCGGCGCCGTCGCCGCGGCGCTCGACCAGGCCGCCGACATCCGCGACGTGTTCGAGGACGTCGTCTGGCGCCACCGGGGCAAGAAGATCGCGCCCAAGACGGTCACCCAGAAGCGCTACGTCGACGCGATCCGCTCGGGCACGGTCACGTTCGCGGTCGGGCCCGCCGGGACGGGCAAGACGTACCTGGCGATCGCCCTCGCCGTCGCCGCCCTGACCGAGAAGCAGGTGGGGCGCCTGATCCTGACGCGGCCGGCCGTGGAGGCCGGCGAGCGGCTCGGCTTCCTGCCGGGCGACATCCTGGCGAAGGTCGACCCGTACATGCGACCGCTGTTCGACGCGCTCTACGACACGATGGACGCCGACCGGCTGACCGCCTACATGGAGCGCGGCACGATCGAGGTGGCACCGCTCGCGTTCATGCGCGGCCGCACCCTCAACGACTCGTTCATCATCCTCGACGAGGCCCAGAACACGACGCCCGAGCAGATGCAGATGTTCCTGACGCGGCTCGGCTTCGGCTCGAAGGTCGTGGTCACCGGCGACATCACCCAGATCGACCTTCCGCGCGAGCAGGCGTCGGGCCTGATCCAGGTGCGCGAGATCCTGCGCGGGATCGACGGGATCGGCTTCGTCGAGTTCGGGCACGAGGATGTCGTCCGCCACAAGCTCGTGCAGCGCATCGTCGAGGCGTACAAGCGCCACGCCGAGGAGACGGGCACCGCCCGCAAGAAGTGAGCTCCTGACGGCGTGATCGACGTCGAGATCGACAACCGCAGCGGGGAGGAGGTCGACGAGGCCGGGGCCGCCGCGCTCGCCCGCAGCGTGCTCGCGGCCGAGGGGATCGGCGCCGGCGAGCTCGGCATCGCGTTCGTGCCGCCCGACGAGAGCCGCGCGCTCAAGGCCGAGCACCTCGGCATCGACGAGGCGACGGACGTGCTCTCCTTCCCGATCGACGGGCGCGACCCCCTGCCGGAGGGCGAGCCGCGTGCCCTCGGGGATCTCGTGCTCTGCCCTCAGGTCGTCGGCGACGAGTGGCAGTGGCCGCTCGTGCACGGGGTGCTCCACCTGCTCGGCTACGAGCACGGG
>DAIOGR010000252.1:0-3985 GCA_036745155.1 Gaiella sp. | reverse complement strand
CGCTCGCACGCGTAGACGGCGGGCTTGCCCTCGACGAGCCCCTTCCCCGCCAGCAGAGGCACGCCCTCGGCGGGGCCGACGGCCACGACCGTGCGCGGGGCAAAGGGCGCCAGTGCGGCGCGGGCGACCTCGCTCCCCACGGGCCCGACGATCGCGAGCTCGGCGGGTGCGGCGAGCCAGAGGTCGAGCGCGCAGAGCGCCCAGCCGAAGGCACCGGGGGCGCGGGCGAGCGCCGGCTCCACGAGCCGCAGCACACCCACGGCACGGCTTTCGAGCTCGTCGTCCCCCCAGATGCGCCCGAGCCGGAGGAGCACGTGCGCAAGCATCGAGTTGCCGGAGGGAAGCGGGTTGTCGTCGAGGCCCTTGGTGCGGGCCACGAGCTCCTCTCCCCCCTTCGGCGCCAGGAAGAAGCCGCCGAGCTCGTCGTCGGCGAAGAGCTCGATCGCGAGCAGCGCGAGCCGTCGCGCGTCGTGCAGCCAGCGCACCTCTCCGGTCGCGACATGGAGCTCGAGCAGCCCGTGGGCCACGTTCGCGTAGTCGTCGAGGAACGCCTCGCCGCCGGCGCGGCCGGCGCGCCAGGAGCGCGACAGCCTGCCGTCCTCCCGCGACAGCGGCCCGAGCAGGAACCCCGCGACGCCGCGCGCCGCCTCGAGCCAGTCGTCCCGGGCGAGCCGGCGCGCGCCCTCGGCGAGCGCCGCCAGGGCGAGGCCGTTCCACGACGCGAGCGCCTTGTCGTCGAGTGCCGGTTGCACCCGCTCCGCGCGCCGGGCCAGCAGGCGCGCCCGCAACTCCGGGTCGAGCTCGCCGCGCACGATCGAGCGGCCGTGCTCGAACGGGAGCAGGAGGGCCGGCGGGATACCGTCGGCTTCCGTCCAGGTATAGGTCAGCCCCTCCACGCCGTCGGTGTCGGCGTCCTGCGCCGAGGCGAGCCCGCCGCCGTCGAGCGTCAGCTCGCGGAGGACGTAGTCCAGCGTCTCCTCGACCACCTGCCGGTAGCGCGCGCTGCCGGTCACGACCCACGCGTGCAGGTACGTGGAGGCAAGGAGCGCGTTGTCGTAGAGCATCTTCTCGAAGTGCGGCACGAGCCAGCGGTCGTCGACCGAGTAGCGGTGGAACCCGCCCCCCACGAGGTCGTACATGCCGCCGGCGGCCATGCCGTCGAGCGTCGAGGTCACCATCGTGATCGCGTCGCGACCGGGGCGCCGGAGCAGGAACTCGAGCGTCGAGGCGGGCGGGAACTTGGGTGCGCGGCCGAAGCCGCCGTACGCCGGCTCGAACGTGCGCGCGATGCCGCGCTCGGCGTCGGCGAGCAGGCGCTCCGTGAGCGGCTCCGTCGACGGCTGGATGCGTGCCGAGCTGCTCACCGCCTCGACGAGCCGGCGTGCCTGCGCGGCGATGTCGTCGCGCCGCTCCCGCCATGCCTCGGCGACCGCGAGCAGCACCTGCGTGAACGAAGGCAGCCCGTGCCGTGGCTCCGGCGGGAAGTACGTGCCCGCGTAGAACGGCTGTCCCTCCGGTGTGAGGAAGACCGTCATCGGCCAGCCTCCCTGGCCGGTCATCGCGACGGTGGCGTCCATGTAGAGCGCGTCGACGTCGGGCCGCTCCTCACGGTCGACCTTGACGTTGACGAAGTGCTCGTTCATCACGGCGGCCGTGGCGGCGCTCTCGAACGACTCGTGCGCCATCACGTGACACCAGTGGCAGGCGCTGTAGCCGACGGAGAGCAGGATCGGCCGGTCCTCGGCCCGGGCGCGCCCGAGCGCCTCCTCGCCCCACGGGTGCCAGTCGACCGGGTTGTCGGCGTGCTGGAGCAGGTAGGGGCTGGTCTCGGCGCCGAGGCGGTTCACGCGAACACCGTACGCACCCCGCGCAACTCGGTGCGCAGCAGCGCCCGGGCGCGCGACGAGTCGAGCGAGCAGTCGAGCGGCCGGCCCGGCGGGGCCGGCGCGCGGCGCACGGGACGGCCCGCGACGAGCTCCGCGAGGTCGGCCCGCGAGAGGGCGTCGGCTCCAGCCACGTGCAGCGGCCCGGAGACGTCGAGGGGCACCAGCTCGAGCAGCGCTGCTGCGAGGTCGCCGACCTGAATGGGAGAGCGGATCTCGTCGGCGAAGAACGTCATCGTGGGATCGAGCGCCGCCTGCTCGTGCTTCGACGGCGAGTGGCCCGGCCCGCCCACGAGCAGGGACGTCCGCACGATCAGTCCCTGCGGGTGCGCGGCGGCGACCCGCGCCTCGGCCTCGGCCTTGGCGCGGCCGTAGTCGGTGCACGGGCTGAGGGCGTCTTCCTCCACGTACGGGGAGCCCTTGCGGCCGTCGAAGACGACGTCGGTGGAGACGTGCAGCAGCCGCGCGCCCACCGCGCGCGCGGCAAGCGCGACGTTGTCCGAGCCGTCGACGACGATCGCGCGGGCGGCGTCACCGTCCTGCCGGTAGGCGGTGTGGACGACGACGTCCGGGCGGAGGCGCTCGAACAATGCCGCCACGGAGCGACGGTCGCGGATCTCGACACGCTCGCCGGTCGCGCCCGGCGCGAGACGCAGGAGCTCCGCCCCGAGGAACCCTGTCGCACCGGTGACGTGGATGCGCATGGCCGGCGAGGGCGCTACGAACCGCTGTCGATCTCGGTGCCGGCCGGGTCTGGCTCGAGCCGCCGGGCGCTCCGGCGGCGATCGCGCAGCCACCGTGCGAGCTCGACGAGCCCGGCGACGCCGACCGCGACGGCGAACGCGAGCAGCAGGCCCTTCCAGGGCGCCTCCTCGAACTGCTTGCCGCCCACGTAGCCGAGCAGCGCCGCATAGCTTCCCCAGATCGAGCCGGCAATCACGTCGGCGACGATGAACCGCCGCCACGGCATCGCGTGCACGTACCCGGAGGAGAACGTGACTGCCGTGCGGCCGCCGGGGATGAAGCGGGCCACGATGATCAGGTAGAAGCCTCTCGTCTCGAGCTGCCGCTCGGCCCATTCGAACGCGTGCCGGCTCTTGTCGCCCTTGAACACGCGCTTGACCGTGTGCTCGCCCAGCCAGCTGCCGAGGCCGTACGAGATGTTGTCGCCGAGGATGGCGCCGAGGCTCGCGCAGGCGATCACGAGCGCGAGGTTCATGTCCCCCGACGACGAGACGACCCCGGCGGTGATCACGACGGTCTCGCTGGGGACGAGCGGGAAGAACGCGTCGAGCATGGAGACGGCGAAGACGACGGGGTAGCTCCACCACTCGCCGGACACCCACTGCACGAACTGGTCGAAGAGCGCGAGGACGATCACGGCCACATCCTCGCAGACGACAGGCCTCCGGCCGGATGTCCGAGCGGGACGGGGACGGAACCGGCGATGATGGGGGCAATGGCCCACCAGCCCCTCGCCGGCGTGCGTGTGCTCGACGTGACCACCTCGATCGCCGGCCCCTACTGCGCGCAGATCCTGTCGGCACTGGGCGCGGACGTCGTCAAGGTGGAGCGGCCGGACACGGGCGACGACGGGCGGGCCTGGGGCCCTCCGTTCTGGGACGGCGAGGGGACGATGTTCCTCTCGGCGAACGCCGGCAAGCGCTCACTCGCGATCTCGCTGCGCGACGAGCGCGGCCGTGAGGCGCTGTTGCGCCTCGCGGACGGGGCCGACGTGTTCCTGCAGAGCCTCCGCCCCGGCCTCGCCGACGCGCTCGGGCTCGGCGCGGAGGCGGTCCGGAGCCGGAACCCGCGACTGGTCTACTGCTCGGTGGGCGCGTACGGGCACGTGGGGCCGCTCGCCCACGAGCCGGGGTACGACGCCCTCATGCAGGCGGCCGGGGGGCTGATCTCGATGACGGGCGAGCCGGGCCGGCCCGGCGTGCGCGTGGGGTCGTCCCTGATCGACCAGGGCACCGGCACCTGGGCGGCGCTCGGCGTCCTCGCCGCACTGATCGAGCGCGAGCGCACCGGCGAGGGATCGGTGGTGGACGTCTCGCTGTACGAGACGGCGCTCGGCTACATCGGCTACCACCTGGCCG
>DAIOGR010000251.1:0-3996 GCA_036745155.1 Gaiella sp. | reverse complement strand
GTGACGAAGCTCTCGCTCTGCTCCTGCGTGCCGGGATTCCACCAGGTCGGCTCCTCGGTGCTCGCGACGCGCAGCACGCCCTTGTGCTCGGAGAGCGACCACTGGCTCATCAGGTAGCCGGAGACGGTGCCGCTGCCCCGGTACTGCGTCGAGGCGGGATCGGAGATGTCGAACTTGTGGATCGCGGTCGTGACCCTGGGCGGGTCGGACGTCGTGGCGGTGACCGGTTGTGCGAACCAGCGCTGGGTCGCGACGTACAGGCTCTCCTGCGACGCGTAGACCGTGCGCCCGTCGGCGACGATCGAGTCCGAGTCGATCGGCGCGAGACCCTTGCGAAGATCGATGGTCAGCACCGTCAGCAGACCGAGGCCGGAGTACGTCGCCGGACGACGGACGTTGCGGCACTGCACGAGCGGGCGCCGCGCGAGCGTCTGGCCGCGGCGGCCCTTCACCTTGTACGTGGGGAGCCAGCTGCCGATGCGCGACGTCCGTACGACGGCGCGGTTCCGGGCGCTGGCTGCAGCAGTGGCGTCCGCGCTGCCGTCGACGGGAGCCTGGAAGGGCAGCGCCTGGGGCATGCCGGAGACGGTCACGATCCTGGCCACCGAGCCGACGAGGCGGGCGCTGACGTAGTCGGCGTCGAGCGCGAGGCTCCGCACGATCCGCATGCCGCCGGGATCGCTCACGTCCACCTCGATCAGGCTCGACTGCGGCAGGTAGCCCCGCACGGGCGCCGCGATTCCGACACCCGGCGCGTCGACCGCGTACACCCCTCCACGGGAGAGCACGACCAGCCGGTCGCCGTGGAGAAGCAGTTCGTAGCTCCCGCTTTGCGGCAGCTGCAGCGAGCCGGCAACGCTGGGCTTGCGGCCGCGCACGTCGACGGCGAAGAGCCGGTCCCCGCGGACGACGAACAGAGTGGACCCGTTCGACTTGACGAGGTCGGGCTCGTCGACACCCTCCTCCTGCACGTTCGTCGTCGAGTAGTCCACCCCCGCGGTGGCGTCCGCCCTGGACGCCTCGGGCGCTGCGCCCGCAGACACCGCCGCTCCCGGCACGCCCCCACCAAGGCCCCAGGGCCCTACGAGCGGCAGCGCATGCTGCTTCGCGTAGGCGAGCAGGTTGCCGCACGAGGCGAACGCCTGGAGGCGCGCACCCTTGCCGCTCTCCACCGCCGCGTCCGGCGCAGCAGCGCCTCCCCCACTCGCAGCGAGCAGCGCCAGCACGAGGGTGGCGACCAGGGCGAACAGCGCGGCGGGCCTTCTCATCTCACTCCTTATACGTCACCACGGGCGCCAGATGTCACCGCGTTTGTGCGCCGGAGCGCCTCGAGCCGTCGCAGCACCGGGGTCGAAGGCCGCCGGGGCGTCGTCGGGGGAGGATGGGACGACGGCCCGGCGGCCTAGCGGGGCGCTACGGGGAAGCTGCAGCAGTCCGGGATCTCCGAGGAGGGGGCGGCGACCCCGACCTGCTGCTTCACACCACTCGATGGCGAGCGGCGGACGTCGAGCATGGAGAGCCCGTCCACCGGGGCACGCTCACCGAGGCGCCCGGCCGGCGGCTCGGTGCGGATCGCCGCGTCGGTGCTCCCGGCGGGCCGGCCGGGGCTGACGATGAGGCGGTGGGCGGTCGCGGTGGTCATTGGGCTCTGACGCCATGAAAGCTCCATTGCGTGAGAGGAACCGAAGAGTCGCCTAAGAATCCCGTAAATGCTAACTTGCTTGCGTACGCAAGTATTATCCCCGGCAGAGCCGAGAAAGGCATCCCCCATGAGCGAAGCATCCACCCGGCCGGCCACCGTGCCGATCGATCCCGGCGTCGACATCGGCCACGTCCACCTGAAGGTCGCAGACCTCGACCGCGCACTGGCCTTCTACGTCGGCGTGCTCGGGTTCGAGTTGCAGCAGCGGTTCGGGTCGCAGGCTGCGTTCGTCTCGGCGGGCGGCTACCACCATCACATCGGCCTCAACACCTGGGAGTCGCGCGGCGGCTCGCCTCCCCCGCGCGGCACGACGGGCCTCTTCCACGTCGCCATCCGCTATCCGACGCGGCGGGCGCTGGCGGACGCGCTGCGACGCCTGGGAGCGGCCGGCGTGCCACTTCAGGGCGCGTCGGACCACGGCGTCTCGGAGGCCCTGTACCTCGCGGATCCCGACGAGAACGGCGTCGAGCTCTACTGGGATCGCCCGCGCGCAGAGTGGCCGAGGACGGCGGACGGCGAGCTCGCGATGGTGACGGAGCCACTCGATCTCCACGACCTGCTGGCCCAGCTCGACGAGCAAGATCGATAGTCTGGCGGCATGAGCGCGACGATCGTAGTGGGGTACGACGACAAGGATCCGGCTAAGCGTGCGCTCGAGCGGGCGATCGAGGAGGCGCAGGAGCGGCATGCGAAGCTCGTCGTCGTCACCGTCGCCGAGATGCCCCTCAATCCCGAGGGCCCGCAGAACTTCGGCACGCTCGGCGACAGCCCCGCGCGCATGATCCCTCTCGTCGTGCCGCCCGAGCTCGAGCCGGTGCTCGAGCACGCCCGTGAGCGTGTGGCCGCGGAGGGCCTGACCGCTGACTTCACGTGGGCTGCAGGAGAGCCGGCGAATGCGATCGTCGGCGCCGCTCAGGATTGCAAGGCCGAGCTGGTCGTCATCGGCGAGCATCACCACGGGTTCCTGACGAGGTTCCTCGGCACCGACGTCGCCGCCGAGGTCGAGCGCGAAGCGGGCTGCCCGGTCATCGTCGTCCCGTAGCGCTCCAGCGGAGGTCGTCAACCCGGGCAGGGGGGGTACTACCTCACCGCGGGCACGGCCCCTACAGGTCTGGCGAGCCCATACCGGCGGGCGAACCCGGCTCGAACAACGGCCGCGGCGCCGGTGCGGTCGGCAGGCCGGCGTCGCGCCACGCGAGGTAGCCGCCCACGAGGTCCGTGGCACGCGCGAAGCCGAGCTGGACGAGCGTGGCTGCGGCAAGGCTCGAGCTGTAGCCGTGGTCGCACACGAGGATGAGGTGCCGGTCGAGCCCGCCGACGTGCGGGTTGCGCCAGGGGCTTTCCGGGTCGACGCGCCACTCCAGCACCGTGCGCGGGAGGTGGAGCGAGCCGGGGATGATCCCGTCGCGGTGGCGGTTCGTGTCCGAGCGGATGTCGACGATCAGCGCACCGTGCTCCACGGCGTCGAGCGCCGCTCGTGGCTCGAGGCGATCGAGCAGAGCCCTTGCCTCGTCGAGCACCTCGTCGATCGTCCTGCGTGTCTGGCCGCCAGGCACGATCGAATCTTGTGGCATCCGCTACGAGATGTCCAGCGGGGGCGTGCCCGGGCGTGCGTGCCACTCCGTCACCGCCACCCAGAGCCCGCTCGCCGCGGTCAGCGCGGCGACGAGCGCGATGGCGCCCCCGCTGCCGGCGAGGTCGGCGACGATGCCGGCGGTGAGCGCACCGGCGACGAGCCCCGAGTCGCGCCAGAAGCGGTAGATGCCGACGGCCTGCGCCCGGTCGCGCGGCTCGACCGCGTCGGAGACGGCGGCGATCAGCGTCGGATACACCATGGCGGTGCCGACCCCGAGCAGGATCGCCGCCAGGAGAGCCGGCGTGAACGCACCGCCGCCCCACACGAGCAGGGCCAGGGCGGCAGCCTGCACGAGCATGCCGGCAGCGATCAGGGGCTTGCGGCCGACGTGGTCGGAGAGCCAGCCGGTGCCGAGCTGACCGAGCCCCCAGACGCCCGGGTAGACCGCCGCGACGGCACCGATCTGCGACCTGCCGGCACCGCCCGCGGCGAGATAGAGGGGTGCGAGGCCCCAGGCGAGCGCGTCGTTGAGGTTGTTGACGAGGCCCGCCTGGGAGCAGGCGCGCAGCACCGGGTCACGGTAGGTGACGAGTGGAAAGGCCTGTCGCAGCGAGATCTTGCGTGCCCGGCCGCCGTGCCGGCGCTGCTCGAGCGCGACATGCGCGCCCGTGTCGCGGACGAAGAGCAGCGAGCAGAGCAACCCGGCCAGCGCGATGGC